>CAKKPR010000209.1 GCA_919901705.1 Thermodesulfovibrionales bacterium
ATATTTTTCATCATCCAGTCCTTGCATACTACACCTATGTTCAATTATGATATTCAGTGATGATACAAAAAAAAGAGCCAAAGGACTGGATTGCGGTTTCAAAAGAAACACACATGGAACTGTTCTCGGAGCTCGATGTGCTGCTTCGCGCAGTGGACAGATTCTTCATCATTGAAAACCTTCCCTCGGCAAAAGAAAGCCTTTCGGAGAGCAATTTTTTTGATGAACTGTCAGCAGTCAGGGATTTAATTCTAAGGATACTCAGCATACTCGAGGTCATAATTCCTGAGAGCAAAAAAAATTCTTACTGGTTTCAGAAATTTGCCGAGACAAAATTCCTTACGGACCGCAACAGGGACCTCTTCAGGGAAGAACTTTATAAACAGGACACCCCTGAAAAAGCCGTCTTCCTGCTTTATGATTCGTTTGTTAACATGAAAGGTCTTGTCACCGACCTCTTGAAATCAGGCGATATAACTTATCTCAGTTACATGAATATAGGACAGATACTGAGCAAAGAGATAAGAGAAAACAATTATTTCAACCCTTTTAAAAAAGATATAAATCCTGAATTCGACATAATAGAAAACCAGGAGATATCAGATATAGTCAAAAATATCAGAGACAAAGATACAAAAAAACACATATCCCTGATCCTGATATATCTCTTCAGATTACTGAGATATCTGAAACACATAAATATCACAACCCATAGAACTATATCCCTCAACACATCGCTGATCATACTCATGCTCAATCGTTCAGAGATCAGTATGTTTAAGAATTACACGGAAAAAATTATACCAAAAATCACGCAGCCTGATCTGAAAATGCTTATCCAGTCACTCTCCTATCAATTCTCGATGGAAACTAAAAGGGTATATCTCCAGGAATTAAAGGAGATATTAAAGAAAAAGGCCCCCAGATATTTTCGCGGGAGGATAGAAAACAGTCATGGGATACTTAAAAACCTTGCAGAACAGAGCATTGTGCAGATAGCCCAATTCTATAAACCTGACTTAACAGGTGAAGATATTTTTATAAGCTTTATCGCAAAAACCGAGCAATCCCTGAGACTGAGAGAAGACATCCTGGTGCTCCACAAGTTCCTGACCCTTCTTACGGAAAAATCAAACAAACAGGAAGAACGCCTGCGCACTTTTGAACCATTAAGAAACTTCATGATGTATTTTGAGAGTTTTACCTTCAGGCTTCTGAGATATGAAGATTATGAAGAGTTTGTCTCTTTTTTCAAAGAAGTGCTATCATTTAAAAAAGAACAGGTTGTTGCAGGAGAGGTTAACAGGCTCAGGGAAAAGATACATAATTTCAGGATATTCCTGGAAACAACCCTGAGGCATATAGCCAACAGGACTGAGGTGCGGGATAAGCCTATAGATATGGACAGAATTGATACAACGATAAACCAGTATTTATCCGGATCATGATATATTAGAGGAGGCTTTTTATGGGAGAGATTACAGATGTACATGCACGCGAGATAATTGATTCCAGGGGAAACCCGACGATTGAGGTTGAGGTCTTTCTTGACAGCGGCGCCTCCGGCAGGGCTGCAGTGCCGTCAGGCGCGTCAACTGGCAAAAGAGAAGCCCTTGAACTCAGGGACGGCGGCAGGCGATTTAATGGGAAGGGCGTAATAAATGCAGTTAAAAATGTCGTCAAGGAAATTTCGCCGGAACTCAGAGGCCTCAACTCATATGACCAGGTATATACAGATAATCTGTTAATAGAGCTTGACGGCACTGAAAATAAAAGCAGGCTGGGTGCAAATGCAATCCTCGGCGTCTCTCTTGCTGTATGCAAGGCGTCTGCAAATGAGGCGTGCATGCCCCTGTACAGATATATTGGAGGGTGCAATGTAAAAGAACTCCCTGTCCCCATGATGAATATCCTCAATGGCGGCGCACATGCCGATAATAATCTGGACATACAGGAATTCATGATAATGCCGGTTGGATTCAGGGATTTTGCCTCAGCGCTCAGGGCAGGAGCAGAGGTATTTCACAGCCTGAAGGGAATCCTGAAGAAAAAAGGGTTGAACACCGCAGTCGGCGATGAAGGGGGATTTGCCCCAAACCTTAACGGCAACGAAGAGGCTATATTGCTTATAATAGACGCAATTAAGACGGCAGGATATAAACCGGGCAAAGATATCTATATAGCGCTTGACGTTGCCGCATCAGAGTTTTATTCCAATAAGGGATATAACTTTGAGGGCAAGCTTATGTCAGCAGAAAAAATGGTCTCATATTATGAGAAACTCGCAGGGAAATATCCCATACTGTCAATTGAGGATGGGTTATCAGAAAATGACTGGGCAGGGTGGAAGATACTCACACAGGAGCTCGGCAATAAGGTCCAGCTTGTTGGAGACGATATCTTTGTAACAAACACAAAAATAATTAAAAAGGGAATAAAAGAAGGCATAGCCAACTCTGTACTGATTAAACTTAACCAGATAGGGACCTTGACAGAGACACTCGATGCCATAGAGATGGCCAAAAGGGCCGGATATACCGCAGTCGTCTCTCACAGGTCAGGCGAGACAGAGGATACAACAATAGCCGACCTGACCGTTGCATGCAACACAGGTTTTATCAAAACGGGTTCGCTTGCAAGGAGCGAGCGCGTAGCCAAATATAACAGGCTACTGAGAATCGAAGAAGAGCTTGCTGATTCTGCTATATACAAAGGTATGGAAACATTTTATAATCTAGGGAAATGAATTCCGATAACCTTTTAAGAAAACAGGTTGTCTCTGAAGTAAAGAAAAAAAGGCTCATCACCTTTATACTGATAGTCCTGAGTTTTGTATATCTTTGTATAAATCTGCTTGTTGGAGATGCAGGCTTCCTGAAATACAGAGGACTCTCCGGCAAAAAGCTTCACCTTGAGAAAGAAATAACCGAACTTGCAAAAGAGAACATCCGGATAAAAACCCAGATAAAGTCCTTAAAAGAAAATCCGTTTTATTCGGAAAAACATGCGCGGGAAGAGTTCGGTTTAGCACGGCCTGACGAGTATATCTTCCAGTATGACAGATAGTCCTCTCTATATCGTCTTCCTCTGGCACATGCATCAACCTTATTACAAAGACCCTTTCACAGGAATCTACAGGCTGCCATGGGTGAGGCTTCACGGCACGAAAGACTATCTTGATATGGCCGAGATACTCGATGGTTTTCCCGGGATAAAACAGACTTTCAATCTCGTACCTTCATTGCTGCTCCAGCTTAATGACTACACAGAAAATAATGCACCGGATATCTATCTTGAACTCACCACGAAAAAGGCTTCAGAGCTCACAGATAAAGACAAGCTGTTCATACTTGAGAACTTTTTTCTTGCCCACTGGGACAATATGATAAGGCCCTTCCCGAGATATTATGAACTGTTGGTTAAAAGAGGCCTCAGTTTTGTGAAGGGAGAATTAACAAGGGCCATAAAATATTTTTCTGAAAACGACTTTCTTGACCTGCAGGTTCTGTTTAACCTGTGCTGGATAGATCCGATGTTCAGAGAAAAAGATCCGCTCCTGAGTGAACTCGTAAAAAAAGGAAAAGACTATACAGAAGAAGACAAAAAAATTTTAGCGGACAAACAACTCGAAATTCTCAGGAGGATAATCCCCAAATACAGGGAACTCAATGCAAAAGGCCAGATAGAGTTATCCGCATCGCCCTTCTACCACCCTATCCTTCCGCTGCTATGGGATACAGACTCGTCAAAGATTGCCATGCCTCATATCAGGCTGCCTAAAAAAAGATTTTCACGCCCTGAAGACGCGGTAAAGCAGATCAGGGACGCCCTCGATTATTTTGAAAAAATATTTGGCTACAGGCCGGAGGGAATGTGGCCGTCCGAAGGTTCTGTAAGTGAAGATGTTTTGAGGGCAATTCATGCAGAAGGGATAAAATGGGTTGCCACAGATGAAGAGGTACTGGCATGTTCTATAGATAAAGGGCTGAGGGATTCTTCCGGTAATCTCACAGACCCGTCACGTTTATACAGGCCCTACACTTTTGCTGACGTCTCAATTATATTCAGGGACCATAAACTATCTGACCTCATAGGATTTGTATATTCAGGCTGGAACCCAAAAAATGCCGCGGATGACCTGATAAACAAACTATTGAATATACAACATTCACTCCCCCGCAACAAACCGCATCTTGTCTCGATAATCCTGGATGGTGAAAATGCATGGGAACATTACAGGAACGACGGCCATGATTTTTTCAAATACCTGTATGAACGCCTCTCAAACGAGAAAAGGCTTAAGACAGTAACCGTATCAGAATATCTGAAAGAACATGACGCCGGTGAAAAACTCAACAGGCTGCATGCAGGTTCGTGGATAAATGCAAACTACAGCATCTGGATAGGCCATGAGGAGGATAATCTGGCGTGGGACTACCTCACTGATACAAGAGATGACCTGGCAATATTCGAAAAACTTAACCCGGATAAGCCGCTTGACGAGGCATGGAAGTCACTATATGCCGCTGAAGGCAGCGACTGGAACTGGTGGTACGGAGATGAGCACACAACAGAAACACAGGAAGATTTCGATGAACTCTTCAGGTTAAACCTGATGAAGGTTTACAAGACTATGGGCAAGGAGATCCCGCCAAATCTTTTTGTCCCTGTGCTCAGAGAAGACAGGTCCATCTCGCCTGAAATCACTATCAGGGGATTTATAAGCCCCAGGATTGACGGTATTGTCACCAGTTACTATGAATGGTATCAGGGCGCTTATCTTGCCGTTGGAAAATCAGGCGGGAGTATGCACAAGGCAGAAAGCCTTATATCGCATATTTACTATGGTTTCAACCAGGACACCCTTTTTTTGAGGGTAGACCCTAAAAAATCCTTTGACGATTTTCCGCCGGAAACCGTCTTTTCCATAAATTTCTCCCGGCCTTTTCCTTTCAGAATTAATGTTGCGCCAAAGGGCAGATTTGTTAATGCAGAACTGTTTGAGAAAAAAGACGAGGCGTGGATAAAGATAAAGGATATAACCGAAGTAGCAATGCAGGATATACTGGAGATAGCCATCCCGTTCAAAGACATAAATGCAAAAGAAAAAGATGAACTAAACCTGTTTGTCTCTGCTTTTAAAGACACGGAAGAGATAGAGCGCTGCCCGTGGAGAGGCAATCTGAGCATAACAGTCCCAACGCCTGATTTTGAGTCAATAATGTGGTATTAATTTTTGCTTGTCATTCCCGCAGAAACGGGTCGCCCCATGCGACTCGTCCGCACTCAGGCGGACTCGCCGGGGAGAGCCGAGGAGAGAATCCAGTCCTGCCCTAAACTTCTTATTGACCATACTAACCTTCAACATATAAAATGATGCCATATGGTTATGACTATCAAATACACATTATGCTGAAAGCATATTTTAAGCGAATATTCGAAGTTGCAAAAAGGGGCGACGCGAGAGAGGAAAGTTACTATTCCTCGCTTGAAGAACTCCTGCGAAACTACGCCATTTCCATTAATAAAAAACAGGTCCATGTTACCACCCTCCCAAAAAAGACAGATGCTGGAAATCCTGATTTCAGAATATGGGACGGCAAGCAGCAGATTGTCGGTTATATCGAAGCAAAAGCCACGACAATCGAGAATTTAAGTCAGATAGAAGGAACTGGACAGTTAAAACGCTATCTTCAAACCTTTCCTAATCTGATACTTACCAACTTTTTTGAATTCAGGCTTTATCGGAATGGCACTCTGATAGACAAGGTTTTTATCGGCAGGCCTTATCATATCCATAAACTCAAATCTGTTCCAGTCGTTGAAAATGAAGAAAAGTTTTTAAGCCTTCTTGAAAAATTCTTCTCCTTCACTCTGCCGAAGGTCTACGATGCAAAAGCGCTTGCGATAGAACTGGCAAAAAGGACGCGTTTTTTAAAAGATGAAGTAATCTCGCAGGAACTGGAAGAGGAAGAGAAAAAGGGCAATGGAAATATTCTCGGTTTTTATAAAGTCTTTAAAGAGCATCTCATAAGCGGGCTTACAAAAGAAGACTTTGCAGACCTTTATTCACAGACCATCACTTATGGGCTGTTCGCCGCAAGAACAAGAACGGAAAACGGCTTTAACAGAAAGCTTGCTTATGACAGAATTCCAAAGACAATCGGAATTCTAAGGGATGTCTTTAAGTTCATTTCATTGGGCGATTTGCCCCAGCAGATGGAATGGATTATTGACGATATCTCGGAAGTTCTGGCTACCACCGATGTTTACAATATTCTCGATGAATATTTCAGCAAGCACAAAGGGAAAGACCCGGTAGTCCATTTTTATGAGACCTTTCTTGCTGAATATGACCCGAAGATGCGAGAGAAACGAGGAGTATATTACACACCGGAGCCGGTTGTCTCTTATATTGTCCGCTCTTTACATCATATCCTCAAAGAACACTTCGACAAAAAAGATGGTTTTGCAAGCCATTCCGTAACAGTCCTTGACCCTGCAGCAGGAACGCTTACCTTTCTTGCAGAGGCAGCAAAACTTGCAGTTGAGGAATTCACTTCTAAATATGGTGAAGGGAAAAGAAAAGGTTTCATCAAGGAGCATATTCTCAAAAATTTCTATGCATTTGAACTTATGATGGCACCTTACGCAATCGGCCATTTAAAGATGTCGTTTCTTCTGGAAGAGCTTGGCTATAAACTTCAGGCAGATGACAGGTTTAAGCTTTATTTAACTAATACACTTGAGATGGAAGAGCTTTCCCAGACCGAATTGCCCGGAATGGTTTCCCTTTCAGAGGAATCACATCTGGCAGGAAAGGTTAAGAAAGAGCAGCCCATTCTCGTCGTCCTCGGCAATCCGCCTTATTCAGGTCATTCTTCTAATATTGGCGACTGGATATCAAAAGAGATTAAGGCTTACTTTCAGGTTGACGGAAAACCGCTTGGCGAAAAAAATCCAAAATGGCTTCAGGATGATTATGTCAAGTTTATCCGTTTTGCGCAGTGGAAAATTGATCAGGCAGGCGAAGGGGTCTTAGGCTTTATAACAAACCACAGTTATCTTGACAATCCGACCTTCAGAGGTATGCGTCAGTCTTTGATGCAGAGTTTTGACGAGATTTATCTGCTTGACCTTCATGGCAACAGCCTCAAAAAAGAAAAATGTTCTGACGGTTCAAAGGATGAAAATGTCTTTGATATTCAGCAAGGTGTTGCTATTGCTTTGTTTATCAAGAAAAAAGGCATAAAGAAAAAGATTTCTCATTCTGAGCTTTGGGGCATAAGAGAAGATAAATACAATTGGCTCAATAAACACGATGTTAAAACAACAAAATGGAAGACGATTAAACCTAAATCCGAGTTCTATCTTTTTATTCCGCGGGACGAAGGTCTTTTAAAACAATATGAAACGTATCCTAAAATCACTGATATTTTTCCGGTAAACAGTGTTGGGATAGCAACTGCAAGAGACAATCTAACTATAAAGTGGACCACAAATGAAGTCTGGACCACTATTTTAAATTTCTCTAAACTTGATGTAGAAACAGCAAGACAAGCTTATAATTTAGGTAAAGATGTAAGAGATTGGAAAGTTGAATTTGCGCAGAAAGATTTAAAAGAAAGTGGTATGGATAAAAATAATATTGTGCCAATTCTTTATCGCCCATTTGATATAAGACACACCTACTATACGGGTAAATCACGAGGTTTTCACTGCATGCCTCGTCCTGAAATAATGCGTCATCTTATGAGAGAAAATTTAGGGCTATGTGTAGGCAGAGCAGGACAAGTTGTAGGATTAGAAAAGCCATGGAATGTGGTTTATGTCTCTGAAAATATTGTTGATCTTAATCTTTTCTATCGTGGTGGAGAATCTGTTTGCCCTCTCTATATATATCAACAAAAAGACAAACCTAAAAAACGTTCCCTGAGCAGTATCATGATGCTCTTTGAACCACAGGCAGAATATGGCGTGAAGAAGCCGAATTTATCTCCTGGCTTGATTGAGGAATTAACAAAAGAGTTTAAGAAAATGCCCTCTCCTGAGCAAATCTTTTATTACATCTATGCAGTGCTTTACACAAATATTTACAGGACAAAATATGCCGAATTTTTAAAGATAGATTTCCCGAGGATTCCTTTTACAAATGATTACAAGCTTTTCAGGAAAATATCAGATTATGGCGAAAGGCTTGTCGAACTGCATCTCCTGAAATCATCAGAACTCGATCCGCCAATAGCACGTTTTCAGGGCAAGGGAAACGATAAGGTTGAAAAACTTAGATATGAAAAAGGAAAGCTTTACATTAACAATGAACAGTATTTTGAGGGTATCACTCAGGACATTTGGGAATATCAGGTCGGCGGTTATCAGGTATGCGACAAATGGCTTAAAGATAGAAAAGGCAGACCACTGTCGGTTGAGGAGACGCAACATTACTGCAAAGTAGTTACTGCCCTGAAAAAGACAATCGAAGTTCAGGCAAAGATAGATAGCATATATCCAGATATCGAAAAAGAAATAATTGAGTTTTCATGAAGGCATTAATCCAGCGAGTTTCTAAAGGATCTGGGTCTTGAGAATGAAAAATACGTTGTATTGATTGATGCACGCAATGATAATAAGCCGTCAGCTTCAAATGCGTAACGATTTGATTCCGTACAAAAGTTAAAAATAGAAAAGGCATCATGGAGCGTATTACTGAGATTATGACAGAGATAAAGCAGGTATTAAGAAGAGGAGTTAGTAGTGAGCGAGAAAGCTGATAAAAATACGCCTCAAATAAAAAGTCTTAAAGGCTATAGCACGATTCTTAGCGATGTTGCTGAACTCCTTGAATCAGCCCGTCGGGTGTCTGCAAGGGCAACAAACGCAATTATGACTGCTACCTATTGGGAAATCGGCAGAAGGATAGTGGAGTTTGAACAAAAGGGGCACATAAAAGCGGATTATGGAGAGCAACTCATAGAAAGGCTGTCCAGTGATTTAACTGAGAGATTCGGGCGGGGTTTTGGCCGAAGAAATCTTTTCCAAATCAGGTCTTTCTATTTATCATACTCCTCAATTGTGCAGACGCTGTCTGCACAATTTGGCAGTCCTGTATCTTCTCAAAAAAGCCAGATACTGTCTGGCAAATTAGGCAGCGCTGAAAAAATGCAGACAGTGTCTGCAAAATTCACCCTAAAAAATATCGCAAACAGGTTTCCTCTCCCCTGGTCGCACTATGTTTTGCTGCTAAGCGTCAAAAATCCTGAAGGCCGTTCATTCTATGAGTCCGAAGCTTTAAGAGGCGGATGGTCAGTGCGGCAAATGGAACGCCAGATTAACACGCAATTTTATGAACGGACTGCTTTATCAAAAGACAAGGCTGCTATGCTAAAAAAAGGAGCAAAGCCTTTGCCTGAGGATGCTGTAACACCTGAGGAAGAAATCAAAGACCCGTTTGTGCTTGAGTTTCTCGGGCTTAAAGACGAATATTCAGAAAATGACCTTGAAGAAGCCCTCATACATCAACTTGAGAATTTTTTGCTTGAACTCGGAGGAGACTTTACCTTTGTAGGGAGACAACGACGGTTGCGCATCGGCGATGAATGGTATCGTGTTGACCTGCTTTTTTACCATCGCTGTTTGAGATGTCTTGTTATCATAGACCTGAAACTCGGCAAATTCACACATGCTGATGCAGGGCAGATGCACCTCTACCTCAACTATGCCCGCGAGCATTGGACGCATGCCGGTGAAAATCCGCCTGTCGGCCTGATACTCTGCGCACAGAAAGACCATGCTGTTGCCCGGTATGCCCTTGAAGGCTTACCGAATAAAGTCCTCGCCGCTGAATACCGCACAGCCCTGCCTGATGAAAAAACATTGGCGGCAGAGATTGATAAGACACGCAGAATGCTTGAAGGACGGGCAATAGTGAAATCGCAAAAGGGTAAAGGGAAATGAGTAAGGTTTTAATGCAGCTTTCTCGATTTCTTTATTGCTGTCATTCCGTGCTTGACACAGCCTGCCCCGTACCTGATACGGGGGAATCCAGTCTTTTAAATTGTCTCTGGATTCCCGTTTTCACGGGAATGACGAATAAGAGTCGCATATGAAATGGCCACTGGTGAAGCTGGGAGAAGTTTTAATAGAGTGTAAGAACTCCATACCCTCATGCCGAGTATTTTAGATAAGGCGTTTAAGGGGGATTTGTAATGAAAGCACTTATCCAGAGAGTTTCCAAAGCAAGTGTTGAGGTTGATGGCAAAACTATCGGCGCAATAAACAAAGGGATGCTGATATTCCTCGGCGTAGAAAAGGATGACACACCGGATGAACTCGGATATCTCGTCAAGAAAATCTCATCTCTGAGAATCTTTGAAAACACGGAAGGCAAGATGAACCTTTCCCTTCAAGACATAAAAGGAGAAGCTTTAGTTGTCTCCCAGTTCACACTGGCAGCAGACTGCAGGAAAGGAAACCGCCCTTCCTTTGATAATGCAGAAGAACCGGAAAGGGCAAAAGAGATGTACATGGCTTTTATTGAAAAATTAAAGGAAACCGGCATCAGAGTAGCATCAGGAGCTTTCAGGGCTTACATGCAGGTGCATATTGTTAATGATGGTCCGGTTACGATAATGCTTGAGACGAAAAAATAAATAGCATGAAATACATAATAATCGGCAACGGCGTTGCAGGCACAACTGCAGCCGCAAACATCAGAAAGGTAGACCATGAAGGCGAGATAACAATCGTCTCTGATGAGGCATATCCCTTTTACAGTCGCATCAGGCTGATAGATTATCTTGCCGGAGAAACAGATGAGAAGGGTCTTGTTATTTATAAAGATGCATGGTATGAGAAAAACAACATAAAATTACTGCTGAACACACCTGTATCAGAGATAGATAAAGACATGAAAGAGATTGCCGTTCCTTCCGGTCAAAGGTTGAAATATGACAAACTTCTTATAGCTGCCGGAGGCGTCTCATTTATCCCGCCGCTCCCCGGCTCCGACAAAAAGGGCGTATTCACATTAAGAACAATTAAAGATGCAGGCGAGATAAAAAAATGTGTTGAACAGGCAAAAAAAGTTATCCTCATAGGCGGCGGAATTCTTGGTATCGAGGTTGGCAACAGCCTGAGAAAGGTTGGATGTTCAGTCAGCATAATAGAGTTTTTCTCAAGGCTGCTTCCGAGACAGATGGACAGAGAAGGCGCTGAAATCCTTAAGGCACAGATGGAAAAGATGGGATTTACTTTTTATTTGGGCGCAAAGACGAAAGAGATCTTCGGCGATGATAGAGTCTTGGGGGTAAAGCTTGAAGACGGTACAATTATTGATTGCAATATGGTAATAATATCTGCGGGGGTCAGGCCTAACACAGAGCTTGCAAACAAGATCGGGGTAAAATGCAATAGGGGCTTGCCTGTTAATGACAGGATGGAAACAGAGATTCAGGACATTTATGCAGCGGGGGATTTAATAGAGCACAGAAACCTTTACTATGGGATATGGCCCGCAGCTGAAAAACAGGGGGAAGTTGCAGGCATAAACATGGCAGGAGGAAGCGCCGGCTATGAGGGCACAACCCCGTCTAACGCCTTAAAAATAGCCGGCATAGATCTTATTGCTGCCGGAGATATAGATGCTGACAGCAAATTAGAATCCATCATACAGAAAGACAAAGAAAAATTTTTATACAAAAAACTCGTTATAAAAAATGATATAATTGCCGGCTGCATACTTTATGGAGACATTTCGGGCTGGAAAAAAATTAAAAAAGCCCTTGACGAAAAAAAAGACATAACCTCTATAAAAAATAATCTTAAGAAATGGGATATGGAGGCGTTATAATGGACCCGTTAACGCACAGTCTTGCA
>CAKKPR010000210.1 GCA_919901705.1 Thermodesulfovibrionales bacterium
TGAAGTCATTCAAGTTCTCTTTCCCTTTTCCGGGCTCGCTAACATAGAGGATTTCTAAGCTTGCCTCTATCCTTTTGCTTACGTTCAGGGCATATTTAAAGGCATTTCTGTCAAACATCTTATCTGAAAGGGCAAGAAGCACTGTCTTCCTGCCCTTCAGGATTTCTTTTGCCTTTTCGTGCTCTCCTTCTTCCGCAAAGGTTATCGCCGACATCAGTTTCTCAAATACGCCCCCGTAAGAAAAAACCTTGCGTTGTTTCATCAATCAACTTATATCTTCAGCACATAATACCTGAGCCATACATATATCGTTGAAATAATCACAGTCATTATCATCAAAGGCATTCCATAGAGCATGAATTTCCCGAAAGATATCCTTTTCCCAAGTTTTTCGGACATGCCTACGACAATGACGTTTGCTGATGCGCCTATTGCAGTGCCGTTGCCGCCAAGACAGGCCCCCAATGCCAATGACCACCATAAAGGCATCAGATCGGGATGGTGAAGAAGCTGTACCCCCGAAAGATTGGGCCACAACTGCTTTGCCATATCCACTATCAAGGGGTTCATGGTTGCAACATACGGGATGTTGTCAATAAACGCGGATGCAAAAGCAGAGAACCACATCACGACCATCGAGGTAGCAAAGAGGTTTCCTTGAGTCAGGTCGAGTATCTGCAGGGACATCCATTTTATAAGTCCGACTTTCACAACTCCTCCAACGATGATAAAGAGCCCCATGAAAAAGAATATGGTCGGCCATTCCACTTCCGCCAGCACATGGTGGGGTTCGTGGGTCTTTGAAAGCAGCAGCAAAAGCCCGGCTCCAAAAAGCGCGACCGTTGCGGGCTGGAAATGGAGCACTCCATGGAACACAAAACCGGTCAGCACTAGTGCAAGCACAAAAAGTGATTTTTTAAGCATCAAAGGGTCTTTTATGGCCTCATTTTCATTCATTGCCATAATTCTTTTTTTCAGCTCTTCTTTTGTCTTAAGCTTTTTCCCCCAGATGAGTTTTATGGCAAATACATAAAATACCATTATCACAACAACTACAGGGGCAAGATGATAAATAAAATCCATAAAATCAAGCTGCGCCTTTGACGCGATCATGATATTGGGCGGGTCTCCGATGAGTGTTGCTGTTCCGCCTATATTAGACGCAAGAACGCATGAAATAAGATAAGGCAATGGATCAACCTCAAGCGCATCTGCGATCAGGATCGTAACAGGAACTATCAAAAGCACTGTTGTTACATTGTCGAGCAGTGCGCTAAGGACTGCCGTTACGATTGCAAATATTACCAGAATCCTGAAAGGGTCACCCTTGCCCCATTTTGCGCTCTTGATAGCGATATACTCAAATACCCCGGTCGGTCTCATGAGGTTGATTATCACCATCATCGAAATCAACAGAAATATGACATTCCAGTCAATCCCGAATTCTTCCACATGAAACGCCTCATGCTGTTCAAGTATTTTCAAAACAAGCATCAGACCGGCGCCGAATATTGCAATTATAGTTTTATGGATTTTCTCAGATACAATTACCGCGTAGGCAAGCAGAAATATTGTTGTTGCTGTCCAGAATGCAGTATCCATGACAAATGGCGCTGCCGCAGCTGCTTCATGTGTCATTTCCCACCTCCGGTATTTTCATCAAGCATTGCCTTTGTAATCTCAAAAAACACGTCTCTTTCATAAAGGATGCCCGCTACTTTTCCTTCCTTTGCAAGCACAGGCAGTCTTTTAACATTGCTCTTTAGCATGTGGTCAACACACTCCATTAATGATGCGTCCTCGGTCACACTGATAACTTTTTGGGTCATCATCTCAGAGACCTTCTTATTACCAGCCTTTTTTGCCATATCCTCAACCATGCCATCCCATGTGAAATCACCGAGGTTCATAAGGGACATATAGGATGGGAAAACTGCCTTGAGAATATCTCCGATTGAAAGGAAACCAACCATCTTGCCTGTCTCATCCAGAACAGGTAGTCCTTTGACTCCGACCTTTTCCTCGCCCCTCTTTGCAGTTCTGAGGATATTGGCTGCTTCCTTAAGTGTTGTGCCTGGTTTCAGATATTCCTGCAATGGTACCATCAAATCTTTTGCTTTCATAATTCCTCCGTTCTTAAATTTGTTGAATAGTTAACTTTCAACTATTAAACTTTCAACTTTTCAACTTTATTATTTACCACCGCATAACACTCTGCGGGCCATATATAATTACTTTCAGGGCCGTGGATCTGAATGCCTGTAATTACTGCATAGTTGCTTCTGTCCTTATTTACAACCTTATTCAGTGTGCGCTCGA
>CAKKPR010000211.1 GCA_919901705.1 Thermodesulfovibrionales bacterium
GATACAGGAAAATTGACCTGAATGACAGGTTGAGGGATGTTCTTAAAAAGCAGGGAGTAGAGCTTTTTTACAGTCATCAGGTTGAGGCCATAGATTTAATCAGGCAGGGCGAGAATGTTGTTGTCATGACGCCTACTGCAAGCGGTAAAAGCCTTATCTATAATATCCCTGTTATTGAAGCCATAATCGAAAATCCTGAAACAAAGGCTTTGTATGTTTTCCCTTTAAAAGGTCTTGAACAGGACCAGGTTAAGAATCTTAATGAGCTTTTTTACAGTCTCGGCATTAGTAATTATTTCTTACCCTCGCCCCTTGCGGTCTCCTCAGGCAACTCGCCGGGGCGAGGAGAGGGCAAGGGTGAGGGGGGCAAAAGAAAAAGAACAAAATCCCCGATACTCCCTGCAGAGGTCTATGACGGAGACACACCTGCCTACAGAAGGGCAAAGATAAGAGAGCAGCTTCCGAATGTGATATTCACAAACCCTGACATGCTCCATCTTGCAGTGAATCCATTTCATCCAAAGTGGGAAGAGTTTTTCAAAAAACTTAAATATGTTGTTGTTGACGAGATTCATACGTACAGAGGCGTATTCGGTTCAAATGTCGCGCATGTATTAAGAAGATTAAGGAGGATATGCGATTACTGGGGAGCAAATCCTCAGTTCATTACATGCTCGGCAACGATTGCTAATCCAAAGGAACTGGCAGAGGAACTTACAGGCCTGCAATTCAGGGAAGTCACTGAGAACGGCGCTCCAAGTGCAGGAAGGCATTTCATGTTCATAAATCCATTTGAAAGCCCTTACACAGAGGCAGTACATCTGTTTATCGAATGCCTGAGGGCAGGTTTAAAGACAATTGTGTTTACAAAGGCAAGGAAGATAACCGAACTAATATACAAATGGACGATTGATAAGGCGCCGGAATTTACCACAAAGATAAGCCCATACAGGGCAGGATTTCTCCCAAAGGAAAGAAGGGAGATAGAACAGCGCCTTTTCAGCGGTGCACTCCTTGGTGTTGTCTCGACCAGTGCGCTTGAGCTTGGAGTTGATATCGGCGGGCTTGATGCCTGCATACTTGTGGGTTATCCCGGTTCTGTATCGAGCACATGGCAGAGAGCAGGCCGTGTCGGAAGGCAGGGGCAGGAGTCCCTTATTGTTATGATTGCGATGCAGGATGCGCTTGACCAGTATTTTATGCGGCATCCTGAAGCATTCTTTGAAAAATCCCATGAGGCTGGCGTCATAGATCCCGGCAACAGAAATATCATCAAAAAACACCTTCCCTGCGCATCATCTGAGGTATATCTCAAGACAGATGATAAGGTTTATGATGTCAATAAACTCATGCCTCTGATAGATGAGCTTGTGAAAGAGGAGATGCTTAATCCTGGCAAAAAAGGTGTTATCTGGTTTTCGCGAAGAAGAATGCCTCAAAGAGAGGTCGGGATACGGGCTGTTGGGAAGCCATTTGACATTGTCGATGAAAGAGGAAGAAATATCGGAGGACTCAGCGGCGCCCGGGTTTTCAGGGAAGCATTTCCTGGTGCGATATATCTTCACAGGGGAAGGCAGTATAAGATTTCAGAGCTTCTGCTTGAAGAAAGAAAGGCAATATGCAGGGAGGCAGATGTCCAGTATTACACTCAGGCAAGGTCAAAGGATGAGACAGAGGTGATCGGACAGATAGAGACGAGAGAGATGAGAAAGTTCACTATATCCAGAGGGACACTCAGGATGAAGAACAGGATAATCGGATATGACAGGAAAGATATCTTTAACAGGACAAGGATATCAAGGCATGACCTTGATATGCCTGAATATGTATTTGAGACAGAAGGCCTCTGGATGAAGATAGATGAGGACACTCAGGTTGCAATAGAAAATGGATACTATGACCTTGCAGGAACACTCCATGCGTTCGAGCATGTGACAATTGCGGCGATGCCTTTGTTTGCCTTATGCGATAAAGGTGATATCGGAGGGCTGAGTTATACCTTCTATCCCCGGTTCAAAGAGCCTGCGATATTTATCTATGACGGATACGAAGGCGGGGTAGGGCTTACAAAGAGATGTTTTGATGTAATTGAGGAATGGTTTGCCAAGGCATTGGAGATTGTGAGCGAGTGCCCGTGCGAGAGCGGGTGCCCTTCCTGCGTTCAGGATCCCCAGTGCGGTTCAGGGAATAATCCTCTTGATAAGGATGGAGCGAGGTTTTTACTGGAGAGATGGGGAAGAGATAAAAAATAGAACCCCTACTTCCCCCAATCGTACTTTCTTTTCTTCCTGTGAAAAATGTATTTCTCAGCAGAAAGCGCTGCGATGCAGCCGTTTGATGCAGCGACGACAACCTGCCTTACCTCTGTGCATGTCATATCGCCTGCAGCAAAGACTCCGGGTATTGATGTCTCCATCATCCTGTTTGTGCTGACGCATTCTTCCTCGCTTAACTCAACTGTTCCTCCGAGAAAATCTATTATAGGTTTGCTTCCATGAAGGTAAACAAAGACTCCTGAAAGTTCAAGGATTAGTTCATTTCCGTCTGAGTCATTCATCTTTATCCTCTCGACTACATCGGTTCCTTCGATTGCTGTGACTGTATGTCCGAGAAGTAGCTTGAGGTTTTTCTCCTGCAATGCAGGATAGTCAGCTCCGACCTTTAGTTTTGATGAAGGAGATATAAGGTAGACAATCTCTGCAAATTTTGTAAGCACTTCCGCCTCTTTAACTGTTTCTTCGGAATCACCTATGACGCATACGGTTTTCCCTTTATAGAACGCTGCATCGCATATTGCACAGTAGCTTACTCCTCTTCCGAGAAAATCCGCCTCACCCTTGATTGTTGGTTTTCTTCCCATCGAGCCTGTTGCAAGTATCACTGCTTTCCCACCGTAATTTTTATCCATAGTAAATACTTCTTTTACATTACCGGTGAGATTTACTCCAATAACCTGTGTCTCGATATATTCAGCGCCGAACCCTGTTGCCTGATTTCTGAATATATCCAACAGCTCCTTACCCGATACCGGGGTTGGAAGCCCGGGATAGTTTTCTATCTTATGCGTGTATGCCAATGCCCCGGCAGTTGCGGATTTATCAATGACGATTGTCTTAAGCTTTGCCCTTGCCGCATACTGTGCAGCAGAAAGACCAGCAGGCCCGCCGCCGATGATTATCACATCATATAATTCAGACATTAATTAATTCCTCCGGATTTTATTGTCTGTAATCATTATAGCAAAACTATCGAGACATATCTCAGGAATAGGAGCCGACTTCGCTCACAACGACCTTATTCTTCCCTGTCTGTTTTGCCTTGTAGAGCGCCTGATCTGCTGTTAGTATGAGATCCCTTATTGTTTTAGCATTATCCGGGCAGATTGAAACTCCTATGCTTATGGTCTCCTTTAAATTATGCGTGCCTTTTTCAAAGACAGCGGCTGCAATGCTCTCTCTTATCCTCTCCGCCACATGCTTTCCGCCTTCGATGCCTGTTGATGGGAGAATTACGGCAAATTCTTCTCCGCCATAGCGGAAGGCAAGGTCATTGTCTCTTACGGAAGCCATTATGAGGTTTGCAATTTCCTTAATAACTGAATCGCCCGCCATGTGGCCGTAGGTATCGTTTATCTTCTTGAAGTCGTCAATATCCATCATCAGGAGTGTGATCTTCTCGCCATATTTTTCATAGTCCAGAAACTTTTTGTCTATGCAGTATCTGAAATGCCTTTGCGTATAAAGGTGCGTCAGTTCATCGGTTATTGCGATATAATAGAGCCTGGCATTTTCAAACGCTACGGATATATGGCTTGACATTATCCCGATAAGCCCGAGCCGTATTGGATCAAAAGACACATCTGTCTTCCTGACGACTAGAAGCGCAAGATGTGCGCTGCTTTTTTCGATTGGCATATATATCTGTTTCCCGTTGTCAGAGATTTTTTCATCTTTAAATTTGCCATCCATCCAGTCTTTGATAATCAACAGAAGCGGGTCGCCAGTCTCAATTTTTTTGCGCACTATTTTCCCTGTGCTCCTTGACCAGGCAGTGATACTGTATTCCTTGTTGGGTTTGGGGAGGATTATATCCATCTCATCAGCGCCGAGCGTATCCTTGACAATCTCAAAAACTATGGCCTTCAGCTCTTCCAG
>CAKKPR010000212.1:0-1805 GCA_919901705.1 Thermodesulfovibrionales bacterium
AGAGAATATTGCATTAAAGACATATATAGGAATGGACAAAAAGGTTCCTGTTATTGCAAAGAGCCAGAGCATGAAAAAAGTTTTATCTCTTATTGAAGGGATGAAAGATTCGAATTGCGGTATCCTGCTCACAGGAGAAAGCGGGGCAGGTAAAAATCTGATAGCGCAGATAATACATTCCACAAGCAAAAGAAAGGATATGCCGTTTCTGGCGATAAACTGTGCAACTCTTACAGAGGAGCTTCTCGCAAGCGAGCTGTTCGGACATGAAAAAGGAGCTTTCACAGGGGCCATCAGGACAAAACCGGGGCTCATAGAGATAGCAGACACAGGCACATTGTTTCTTGATGAGATTGCAGAGATGTCCCCAAACTTACAGGCGAAACTTCTTAAGGTTGTTGAAGACGGGGAGTTTTACAGGGTTGGCGGGACCAAGCTCATTAAGGGTGATGTAAGGTTCATAGCTGCCACAAATCAGGACATAAAGAAACTTATCACAGAAGGCAAGTTCAGGGAGGACCTGTATTACAGATTAAATATTATGGATATATTTATTCCCCCTCTCAGGGAACGGCAGGAAGATATAAAGCCTTTAAGCGCATTCTTTCTCCAGAAGCATCTTCCTGAATCCAATAAGAAGATAACAGGTTTTGCAAAAGATACAATGGATATTTTAATGCGCTACAGCTTCCCCGGTAATGTCAGGGAGCTTGAGAATATTATCGAAAGAGCAATAATACTTGAGAACAGTTCAACCATCACCCCTGAAAGCCTTCCGGAAGGCATCCGCATATTAAATATAGAAACATTTGAGCCTGGCAGGATAAAAAGCATTGATGAGTTTACTAAAGAATATGTGGAAAAAGTTCTTAAGATGCTTGGAGGAAATAAATCAAAGACAGCAGAGCTGCTGGGCATATCCCGTACAAGCCTCTGGAAGATACTTAAAGAAGATTAGTGTTCCACTGTTCATTTTCTTAACACCCCAATAATCCTCCCTTATATCAACTAAAAAACATTTTAAAACAATAGGTTATAGCCTTATATCTTACTTGCGCCTGCTGTTCAAATTACAAACACTCCTTAAGCCATCCCCTAAGAAACACTTTAAAAACAAAGAGTTGCAGCCAGGTATCCTTTATGCTCTATATCCCCATATAAAGATTGAGTATATGGAGGTAAAGAATGAGAAAAAATCTTTTGTTTGTTACCTATCATGATGAGGATTCCGAAGCAGGGCTTGGCTATGCAATCGACCTCGCAACCATGATGAAAAAAGGCCTGTCAGTCCTTTTGCTTAATAAAAAAGGGCTATGGCAGAAGTTTGATAACCTCATGACTGCAATTACCTTTGCAGAGGCCGGTGAGCATGAGACAGCAAGGGAAATACTTTCCGAAGACGGCGCAGAGAAAAAAGGGTTCAGGGAGAGGATTGCTTCTTTTACAGAAAGGTGCAGCAAGTCAAATGTAGATGTGAGTATCCATACCGCTGAAACAGATGTGGTGTCAGCAGTAAAGGATTTGCTGACACAGAAGATGGGCATTGACATGGTTCTGTTGAGCCCAAGCGTAACTAATAACGGGCATGTCTCGTCAAAAGAATTAAACAGGCTTGTGAAAACAGCTTCAAGGCCTGTTGTTACGATGGCAAGGAATGTCTATGCGACTTAAAGGGATCAATTTTAAAAAAAATTACTGATATAGAAGGAGGATTTTCGGATGTATCTTTATTTGCCTGTAGCATTAACAAGCATTAACATCTTAATACCCATCGGCCTCGGGCTTGTTGTTGGCCTGCTCTCGGG
>CAKKPR010000212.1:1905-3366 GCA_919901705.1 Thermodesulfovibrionales bacterium
AAAAAGGTGGAAGAGGTTAAGGCAGAGAAAGAATCCGGCATAACCAGGTTTCTCAAGTCCTTGCCCCTCCAAATTCATTTCGAAAAATCAGGTGTTACTCACTCAGCCATTCTCCCTGTTGTCTTTGGCGGATTTGTAGGAATCCTTGCGGCAATAATGGGTGTTGGCGGCGGGTTCTTAATGGTCCCGGTGATGGTATACATTTTAAGAATGCCGATGCATGTTGTTGTAGGCACAAGCCTCTTTCAAATACTGTTTAATTGCATAGAGGTGACTTTTTTGCAGGCATATACCAACCATACCGTAGATTTTATGCTTGCGGTACTGCTCCTTCTCGGTTCAACAGTCGGGGCACAGATTGGGACGGTATTTGGCAGAAAGCTCAAGGGCGAACAACTCAAGATAATCCTTGCAGTTATAGTGCTTGTCGTGACCGTAGAAATAATATTTGAACTGACCTTGAGCCCGTCATTGCTTTTAGCACAGGGAGGAGGACACTGATATGCCAGAACACAGGACACAGAATACAGGATACAGAATACGATTCTTGCTCTTTGCTCTCTGCTCCCTGCTCTTTGCTCTAAACGGAACAGCATCAGCGGAGCTGACAATAAAGGCAAACCACGACCACATCACAATAGATTTCTTTTATCACGGGAGCACGGTAAGCGTTAAAGGCATATCAGAGCCGGGGACTGACCTTATCGTAAAGATAACCTCTCCGGAGGGACATGAGGCATTACGAAAAAAAGGGAAGGTAGCAGGGCTTTTATGGATGAATGTCGGCAAATTAACATTCGAGCGAGCGCCGTTGCTTTATTTTCTTCACAGCACAAAAAACATTGAAGATATTCTGAGCCGGGAAGAGATGGATAAATATGTTCTTGGTTATCCGGCGCTTAGCAGGCATATGGAGGTAACTCCGGTTGCAAACGACAAAGAAAAAAACATCTGGTTTAATGAATTCTTGAAATACAAGGAAGCATCAAACCTGTATTCCACATCTTCAGGGAAGATATCTACAGTCACGAAAAATGGAAAGCAGGAGTATTCCATAGTGCTGGACTGGCCTTATCAGGCCTCGCCTGATAATTATATAGTAACCGTATATGCTGTTAAGAATGGCAAGGTGGTTGAAACAGCAGAGGCAAAGGTTCTTGTTGAGCAGGTTGGAATAGTAAAGGGGCTTGCAGGCATGGCAAAGAACAATGCGGCATTTTACGGGATAGTTTCCATAATCGCTGCGCTGGGTGCAGGGTTCGGCGTTGGCCTGGTATTCAGAAAGGGCGGGGGTGCACATTAATTATGTATAAGACAATATTAGTAGGATTTGATGATTCACTGTCCAGCAAGGCTGCTTTGATTGAGGCCTCTAACTGGGTAAAGAAGCACAGCGGCAGGATTATTCTTGTTCATGCTGTTTATTTTGACCCCGAGGAATTCGGAATCGCACCTGAACAA
>CAKKPR010000213.1:0-8109 GCA_919901705.1 Thermodesulfovibrionales bacterium
CCTGTTTGTAGAGGAGAAGGAACTATAAGTATTAAGGCCCCGGCTGTGCTCTGTGCCTTTTGTAAAGGAAGCGGGAAACCATATCCGACGATGAATATTACCTGTACAGCATGTATGGGTAAAGGGGTTGTGAGTGTAAGCAGTAAAGATATTGAAACATGTCCCACCTGTAAAGGAAAGGGTAGAGAAAAAAGTAGTAATCTTCCGTGCTTGATGTGTAGAGGCAAGGGAGTGGTAACCAGAAAAGAGGTGGAAGATGACTGAAAAAACAAAAAAGGGTAAAGAAGGTATGGATACTGACCTCGGCATGGTTAAGTTAAGTTTCGGCGGATTGTTTAAAGGGATAGGAAAACTCATAGACATAGCTGAAAGGGCATGGGAAAAAGGTTTATAGATGATAAAACTTAGACTTTGGCAGGTTGTAATTATTCTATTTTTCATGCTTGCAGGTTTTATTAGAGTGGTTGGTTATATTTATAAGGAGGCAGATAAGGTGGCTATTTTAAGGGTTAGATCAGAAATCATAACAGGTGTTAAGCAAGGAACACCCTTCTATCTGAAGGGTTCAAATATAAAACTTATTCCAAAAGGCAAAAGGAATGCCGAGATAATGATTGCTTCAAAAGAGGAGGAATAAGATTGGAGACTAAGTCGTTGCGACTCGCAACCGAGAAGTCCTTATTAATCTGTATGGATATAAGCAAAGGGGGTATATCATGGTGAAGAAAAAGGAAGGCGAGGGTTTAGACATTGATTTTGGAATAGGCAGATTGAACATAGGAGGCTTATTAAAAGGTATTGAGAATTTAGTTGACCTCGCAGCGAAGTTGAAAGAGGCAGGCGGAGAAATTAAGAAAGAGGGCGAGATTGACCTCAGCCGTCTAAAAGAAGGCATGAAGGGGGTATATGGTTTTTCTATCAAGACTGCAGTTGGTGGTAAGCCGGTTGTCGAGACATTCGGCAATATCAAAAAGACTCCTGAAGGCCCTGTAGTAGAAGAGGAGCGAGAACCCTTAACAGACGTCTTTGATGAAAAAGATGAAGTTTTGATTATATCGGAGATTCCGGGGATCAATGGGGAAGGCGTAACCTTAGACTTAAAAGGAGACATCTTAGAAATCTTAGCAGTAGGCAAAGACAGGAAATATCGTAAAGAAGTCCTTCTGCCGGCTCAGGTCAAGAAGGAAACTCTTTCTCACACTTACAAGAACGGTATCCTGGAAGTCAGGGTTAAAAAGTGAATGCCGATAACCGGACTCTTGGAACCATCATTGAAGCTGATTCTATTCGGCGGGAAAGGCGGCGTCGGGAAGACCACCTGTGCTTCAGGTGCAGGACTTTATTTAGCAAAAAACAAGAAGAATACTCTGCTTATCTCTACTGACCCGGCACATTCCTTATCGGACAGCATGGGTATAGAGACAGGAAACGAGATAAAGAAGATAAAAGGGGTAGAGGGATTAAGCGCTATGGAACTCAGTGCAGAAAAGGAATTGGCGGATTTCAAAATGCAATATGACGATGAGTTAAGGAGATTGTTTGATACAAGCACTTATCTGGATAAGGAGGATATTGATTCCATACTTGAGCTGCCCATACCGGGAATAGACGAGGTAATGGGGTTTAAAAAAATTATAGATATGATCGAAGAAGGGACATTTGACAAATATGTAGTAGATACAGCGCCAACCGGCCATGCCCTGAGGCTTTTGGCGATGCCCGAGCTTCTGGATAACTGGATAAAGGTAATGGCAAAAATGAGATGGAAATACAGATATATGGTTACAAGCTTTGCCGGAAAATATAAACCTGACAGCGCTGATGATTTTCTGATGAGCATGAAAAAGACCGTCAAAAAAATTGAAGGGTTGCTGAAAGATGAAAATAGATGTGAATTTATAGTTGTTACAATCCCGGAGGATATGGCGATTAAAGAAACAGAAAGGATGGTAAAAAGTTTGAACCAATATAATGTGAAGGTCAGGCAGATGATAATTAATAATGTTGTCCCGGAGCAGGTCCACTGCCCATTTTGTCAGGCAAGGAGGAAAGGTCAGGATAAATATATTCAGGAAATCACAGACAGATTTAGCGATTTGAATATAACAATTGTTCCTCTCCTATCTCACGAAGTGAAGGGGATAGATGCGCTAAAAAGCCTCGGAGCGGAAATTTTTTCGAATTAAAAAGGAGATATTTTTAAATGAATAAGAAAGAAGGTTACATGACATTAAAGGTAAAGGAGGCGCTGCCTAAAGATGTAGGCAGGGCCATAGCACGAATAGATCCTGAAGACATGAAGAAGATAGAAGCTGAGGTGGGCGAGATTATAGAGATAACCGGAAAGAGAATAACTCCGGCTAAGGTAATGCCCTGCTATGCTGAAGACAGGGGCAAGAATATTATCCAGATAGACGGCATAACAAGAGAGAATGCGCAGGTGGGAATAGATGAAAAAATAAGAATCCAAAAAGTAAAGGCTAAACCGGCAGGTAAGATTACACTGGCGCCTTTGAGCGTATCGGGTCTTTTGCAAAAAGAAAAAGATATTAAGTATCTCGGTTCATTGATAGGTGGACTTCCGCTGACTGCCGGCGATAGAATCAGGGCCAGTCTTTTTGGGGCAAGGGCCTGTGATTTTAAGGTAATTGATACGATTCCCGATGGGATCGTACTGATCGAACCGACCACTCTTATCAAGATAAAGGACAAAGGAACAAAAGATATAAAAGAGACCCGTATATCCTATGAGGATATAGGCGGACTCCACACTCAGATTCAGAGGATCAGAGAGATGATAGAGCTTCCACTTAAATACCCTCAGATATTTGAAAGGTTGGGGATTGGAGCGCCAAAGGGGGTTTTTTTATATGGCCCTCCAGGTACAGGCAAGACCCTGATTGCCCGTGCCGTAGCCAATGAGACAGACGCGTACTTTACCCATATATCAGGCCCTGAAATAATGGGCAAATTTTACGGAGAGAGCGAGGCCAGATTAAGGGAGATATTTGAAGATGCGCAGAAACATGCCCCTGCCATAATCTTTATTGATGAGATAGATGCCATAGCGCCGAAAAGAGAGGAGATGGGCAGTGAGAAACAGGTTGAGCGGAGGGTAGTAGCCCAGCTCTTAGCCCTGATGGACGGGTTAGAATCAAGAGGCCATATCATAGTAATAGCCGCAACCAATATCCCTAATGTCATAGACCCGGCTGTGAGACGGCCCGGGAGGTTTGACAGGGAAATCTCCATACCCATTCCGGATAAAAACGGAAGACTGTCAATACTCTATATCCACACAAGAGGCATGCCCTTGGCAGAAGATGTAGATTTAGAGAGACTTGCCGAAATCACCCACGGCTTTGTGGGAGCAGATTTAGAGGCGTTGGCCAGAGAAGCAGCGATGTCAGCTTTAAGAAAGATTCTTCCCATCATTGATTTTGAACTGGCTGATATTCCATATGAAACACTGATGGGACTTCAGGTAACAATGGATAATTTTTTAGAGGCGCTGAAAGAGGTTGAGCCATCTGCCATTCGTGAGTTTTTTGTAGAAGTGCCGGATGTTAAATGGGATGATGTAGGCGGACTAGAGAATATAAAAAGAGAGTTGATAGAGGCAATAGAATGGCCTCTTAAATATCCTGAACTTTTCAAAAAAGCAAATACTCAGCCGCCCAAAGGTATTTTGTTGTACGGGGCTCCGGGTACGGGAAAAACTTTATTAGCCAAAGCCGTAGCAAGCCAGACAGGTGTTAATTTCATCTCTGTTAAAGGTCCAAGCCTGATATCAAAGTTTGTAGGAGAGAGTGAAAGAGGTATCAGGGAAGTCTTTAAGAAGGCAAAACAGGCGTCTCCAACAATATTATTTTTTGATGAGATAGACAGTCTGGTCCCCCAGAGAGGTATGGCAGGAGATTCTCAGGTGATTGAGCGGGTAATAAGCCAGTTTCTTACCGAGATGGACGGCGTTGAAGAACTTAAAGGAGTTGTAGTCCTGGCAGCGACCAACAGATTAGATTTAATTGACCCTGCTATCTTGCGCAGTGGCAGGTTTGATCTTTTGTTCGAGTTGCCTAAACCAGACCAGACGACGAGGGAGGAAATATTCAAGATACATACAGAAAATAAGCCGCTGGCTGATGACGTTGATTTTAAAGATTTAGCTAAGGAGACCGAAGACAAGGCAGGTTCTGATATCGAGTTTATATGTAAGAGAGCATCTATATTGGCAATAAGGGAATTTTTAGGTCAGGGCGCAGAGGAAGGAATACAGAAGCTGGATATTCAGATTTCAAAGAGACATTTCAATGGGGCGCTTAAGTTGCTCAAGGAACAAAGACATGAATAGAGAAGTATTTTAGACTACAAAGAAAGGTGGTCGTATGGAAGCTAAGTATATTTTCGGGATCATAGAGACTGACAAAGAAGAGTTTTTAGGCTGCTGTGGATTTGCAGCAGATAAAAAAGTTCATACAATTCCTTATCAGGATATTTCTGCAGTGGTAAGTGATTCATCATTTTTAGATTATACCACTTTGCCTAAGGATCAGGTTGCAAGGTATCTTCTCACTCACCAGCAGGTGATAGAGAAACTTATGGATTCTTACACTATTATCCCTATGCGATTAGGCACTTATGCTTTTAACAAAGGAGAAGTTAAAGAGATTTTATGTAAGGGTCACAAGAAATTTAAAGATATATTCAAAAAGATTGAGAATAAGACCGAGATTGATGTTGTAGCAACATGGAATGATTTGAATTCAACAATTAAAGAGGTCGGCGAAGTGCAAGAGATTAGAGAGCTTAAAGAAAAATTGATGTCCAGGCCCGGAGGTGTATCTGTGGAAGACCAGATTAAGATAGGCAGCCTCCTTAAGAACGTCTTAAACAAAAAAAGAGAAAAAATTTCTTTTGAAATAAAAGAGGCATTAGGAAGGGTAAGCATAGATTTAAGGATGCACGACCTAATGGATGACAGAATGATATTTAATGCTGCTTTTCTTATAGATAAGGTCAGGCAGAACGAGTTTGAAAAAGAATTAGATGCGTTGAATGAATCGTACGGGGGGAGAATAAATTTTAGATGTGTTTGTCCGTTACCCCCATATAGTTTTTATACTGCTGAGGTTAAAAAACTGCCCTTTAATGACATTGCGTGGGCAAAAGAAAAATTGGAAATTAATGACATGGCAACAAAAGAAGAGATCATAAAGGCGTACAGGAGTAAGGCCAACATATATCATCCTGATAAGAACATAAACTCTTCAGATGCAGATGGGCAATTTAATGAGATATTCAGGGCATATAAAATACTTTGCGAGTACTGCGATGGGAATGTTTGTTTGCCGGATAAAAAGGAATTCAGTCAAGATGCCATCATCATAAAGGTAAGGGAGTAATATTATGGAAAAGGAAGGTAAGTATATTTACTGTATTATCGGCACAAAGTTGGAACGGAATTTCGGCCCCGTCGGCATTGGCGGCAGGGGGGATGAGGTTTACAGCGCAGGCTATGGCGACTTAAGTATGGTGGTCAGCGCCTCTCCCATAACCAGATATACAGTAAGCAGAGAGAATGTGCTGGCCCATGAAAGGGTTGTGGAAGAGGTAATGAAGGAGTTCACAGTTCTGCCTGTAAGGTTCTGCACCATTGCGTCGGGTGAGGATAAAATACGGAACCTTCTGGACAGGAGGCGGAGGGAATTCAAGAATCTGTTAAGAGATATTGATTACAAGGTGGAGTTAAACGTGAGGGCTATATGGAAAGATATGGATATGGTCTTTAAAGAGATATTAGAGGAGAACAGGGAAATTAAAAGTTTAAAGGAAAACATCCGGAATACCGGGAAAACAAATACACAGACAATGCTGGAGATCGGCAGGATGGTTGAACATGCGCTGAAAATAAAAAAGGAGCAAGAGTCAGAGTCAATAGAATCTGTCTTAAAAAAAGTGGCGTCCGATTACAGGATTAATAGAAACAGCGATAATAAGATGTTTTTAAATGCTGCATTTCTCGCAGATAAGGGGAGAGAGAAGGAATTTGATAATTTAATAGATGACCTCGGTGAAAGGTATAAAGACCGGGTTAAATTTATGTATACAGGTCCTTTTCCCCCTTATAATTTCGCCACAATTACTATTCATCCCGAGGAATGGGAAAAATAAGGAAGGGATTTATGGAGGACAGCGATGCTTTTAGTAGACGACCTGTTAACACTGCCCTTTAAAGGGTTTGTGGGGATATTTAAAAAGATCCATGAGATTGTAGAGAGGGAACTATCTGACGCTGACCTTATTCGGGAAAGGCTCATGGAACTACAATTGAGATTTGAGTTGGACGAAATCAGCGAAGAGGAATATGAAAGACGGGAAAAAGAACTTCTGGAACGGCTGGATGTTATCCAGAGACTATAGTGAACCCCGTTCGTTAGAAAGGATGCCCCACCCGAGCTTTTTAACGGGGTTAATAAGAAAGGAGGTGTGCAGAGATGACAAAGATAGAAGAAATTGACAGGGTTATCAGTGATTTTCTGACAAAGACACTCAGGGTAGAGAATGACAAGGTAAAGATTATCAAAACATCCAAAGACAACGGTGGCTGGGATGCAGAGGCAGAGGTCTACGAGGAGAGCTCATTCATAAAGGCCCTCGGGCTCCCGACAAAGGTGCAGGACAGGAATATCTACAGAGTCAAGGTTGACAATAATTTAGATGTTTTGTTTTTTGAGAAACAAGGACAAAGACAAGACAGAGGGGAATCTTAGGATAAATAATCCGAAACATACAGTAGTACAAGGGAGGATGAGATGTCTGTCGAGTTGAGATATCTGTACTGCGTGACTGAAAAAATCCCGGAGGGCAAGGTTATTAGCGGTCCTGGCGAGGATGTCCATTTCATTTTTAACAAAGGTATCTATGCTGCGGTGAGCAAGGTGGAAGAACATGAGTTTAGTGAGGAAAATTTAAAGATAAATCTAAATAATATGGAGTGGCTTGAGTCAAGGGTTAGGAAACATGAAAAGGTGATAGAAGAGGTAATGGAGCAATCTGCAGTAATCCCTTTTAAATTTGCCACAATATTTAAGGCAGATGAAAGCCTGCAGGCAATGCTCGACAGCAACCGCGATGCATTTAAAAACATCCTGAAACAAATAGAAGGCAAAGAGGAATGGGGAGTTAAGATTTACTGTGACATGGAAAAATTTAAGAATGCCGCTATCAAAGAAAACGAACAGATTCAGCACATGGAAAAAGAAATCGCTTCCTCCACTTCAGGGAGGGCTTATCTTCTGGCGAAAAAGAAGGAGAAACTTGCAGATGATATTGTAAATATAAAAATCGTGAGCTATGCGCAGGGATTTATCGAGGTATTAAAAGAACACAGTATTGAGGTCCGGATTAACAGGTTATTGCCAAAAGAGGTTACGGAGAGGAAAGACGAGATGCTCCTTAATACCGCCCTTCTCATCGAGAAGAGTAATCTCAGGAATTTCATTAATAACATGAATTACCTGAAGGAGAAATATAACAGGAAAGGACTTGATTTTAATTGCACAGGTCCCTGGCCGCCCTATAATTTCTGTAATCTATCAGAGAAGGGAAAGACACAAAATGAATGAATCTATTACAGAATCAAAAGATGTAGCCTTGGTCGATGTATTGGATAGAGTTTTGGACAAGGGCGCTGTTGTAGCCGGCGATATCGTTATTTCTGTAGCCGATATAGACCTTGTATATATTGGGTTGAGAGTAATGGTTAGTTCTGTAGAAACTATGGAGTGTCTAAGAGGCGTTCCAATGTCAGGTGGGAGGGAAGAGCCAACTTGAAATGGATAAAGCATCTGTAGGAATAACCATTAAAGACCCAGAGGGAGTAAAAGACTCCAATGCTGAGAGGATTAATATCGACCCTAAAAATGTAGAGAAGGGCTTGGCAAAATTAGTCCTTACCATTGTGGAATTGCTTCGGCAGTTAATGGAAAAACAGGCAATGAGAAGGGTAGAAAGAGGCTCGCTTACTGATGAGGAGATAGAAAGAATAGGTGAAGCATTGATGAACATAGAAAATAAGATGAAAGAGCTAAAGGAAATATTCGGCCTTAA
>CAKKPR010000213.1:8209-10223 GCA_919901705.1 Thermodesulfovibrionales bacterium
CGCATAGAAAAAAAGGTAAAGGCAAAATAATATCATAATGAGGAATCTACTATATGTTCCCATTATCCATATGGCTGCTGACCTTGGAACTCTTGCTCCGGCAGTAGGTGAGAGAGGTATCATAGGTCTCGGTGAGGAAGTCTGGAAAGAACACCTGCAGACAGTGAAAGACTTTTGGGATTCGTTAGCAAGATATTTTGATGGATTAGAGGTTTCCGGCTTTAAAATATACCAGGATGGATTACTTGCAAATGGAGATATAGGTCTGAAGATAGTTGAGGAAGGACTGAAGAGCGGCAGTAAAAATTATGAGATTATATCCAAACTTATCCATAAAGGCGCAGTCCTGGTGAAAACTGAGGATTTTGCTCTGGTTAAAAAAGAAAGGAACCACCTGATAGATTTAACTAAGGCCAGGACAAAGAGAGAAAAATTAATTGCCTATTTAAAATATAAGTTATCTAAAAACCAACTACTTAAGGGAAGAGACAGATTTATAGCAGAAAGAATAAATGAAACTTTAAAAGAAGGGGAGACAGGGATTTTATTCATCGGCGCTTATCATAATATAATCCCTATGCTTAATGAAGACATTAGTGTAAAAGAGGTAAAAAAAATAGATAAGGTAAGGGAATATCAAAGGCTGCTTCCTTTTCACAAAAAGTATAAAGAGCAGTTTGAGGGTCTAAGCAGATATATGGTTTCTTCGGTAAACGAGATATGAAAAAAGGGATCACATTTAAACCCAAAGATATCATCAAAAGAAATCAGCTTGAACAACAGGTGCATCATGCCCAGAAGTTGGAGACAATCGGGACATTGGCAAGCAGCGTAGCTCATGACTTCAACAATGCGCTCACAGCAATAATGGGTTATGGACAGCTCTTGCAGATGAAAATGGAAGCAGATAACCCCTATAGACATAACATAGAACAGATACTTGTCTCGGCAGAGAGGGCTGCCAATCTAACCCAGAGTCTTCTTGCCTTCAGCAGGAAACAGGTAAGCAATTCAAAACCGGTAAATCTCAATGAGCTTATAAAAAGGATAGAAAAGTTTTTGTCGAGGGTTATAACTGAAAATATTGAACTTAAAGCAACAGTTACAGCTGCCGATTTGACGGTGATGGCGGATAGCAGTCAGATAGAACAGCTTTTAATAAACCTATGCACTAATGCACGGGATGCTATGCCTGCCGGAGGGTGTTTAAACATAGAGACTGACATTATAATAGATGCAGAATTTTTAAAAGCACATGGGTATGGAAAAGGCGGTAATTATGCTCTAATTTCAGTAACAGATAATGGCATGGGCATGGATGAAGAGACTAAGAAAAATATTTTTACTCCTTTTTTTACAACGAAGAAGGACGGAAAAGGCACGGGACTTGGGCTTTCAACAGTCTACAGAATAATCAAGCAGCATAACGGTTATATTAATGTATATAGTGAATTAGGTAAAGGAACAACATTTAAAATATATCTGCCGCTGACTACGTCAAAGATTGAAGAGGGAAAACCGGCAGAACTTATTGATCCGAAAGACGGTACGGAGACAATTTTATTAGCAGAGGATGATATAGATGTCAGAGAACTTACAAGAGTTGTTCTTGAGGAATTTGGCTATACAGTCATAGCGGCTGTGAATGGAGAGGATGCGATAAATAAATTTAAAGATAACAAAGATAAAATACATATTCTCCTGCTCGACATAGTAATGCCTAAAAAGAGCGGCAAAGAGGTTTATAAGGAAATAAAGAAAATAGAACCTGCTGCCAGAGTTCTTTTTATAAGCGGTTATCCTTCAAATGTTATACATGAAAAAGAGATCCTCGATGAAGGATTAGATTTTATCTCAAAGCCCGTTCCGCCACAGGAGCTTCTGAAGAAACTGAGAGAAGTGCTGGCTAAAGGCATTAATAACGGATAGAGAAAACCGGGAGAGGGAGTTACAAAGATTTTTGGTGGCGGTGCAGGGAATCGAACCCCGGACACTGCGGATATGAGCCGCATGC
>CAKKPR010000214.1 GCA_919901705.1 Thermodesulfovibrionales bacterium
ATCTGACGGGTAGAAAGTTCCGCAAGAGCGGTAAAGATAATCTCCGCCTCGCTCATATGGTCGCGCAGGTTCTGCGTCTGCAAGCCTTTTATTTTTTTATGCTTTTTTACCGTTACGCCAGACCACTCCTGATGAATAATATTGGTGAGAATGGCAAATTCTTCGCCTTCTTTGATTTCGTGTTCCTTCCAATAATCGGTGAGCTTGTTGCGGGTTTCCTGCCCCATCATCCGCTGTTGAATCCATTTTTCACTGCGCCCGTGCTTTTGCCACGTTTCCCTTGCCCGGTCAAGCGATCTTGCAGGATCGGCCATTTCCTGCATTCGTTCATAGCCGACTTTTGCCAGCCAAAGTTTAATGGGTTCAGCCTTGGGGCTTGGCACGGATTGAATCAGGCGCAAAAGCGTTTCTGGATTGGCAACATCAGTAAGATACTTCTTCCCGTCGGAAGCCTCCATTTTCAGTTGGTCACATTTTGTGACGACCTCACTTCCCTCTTCTTTTAATCGATTTTTCAGCGTTGTCCAATAACTTTGAGCTTTCTTATGCTCATGCTGTTCCGTTAAAACAGCAATAATGTCTACCACCGAGAAAAACCAGGTTTCAGTTTCCTCATCGTACAGACGGCGGATTTTGTAATCTTCAAAAACTGCTAAATTGTTCTTCATAGCAACCCCCTGATCGCTTTCATAATCTCTGCGCTCTCCTCATCAAGCCGCTTCATCTCGTCCATTATCTCTTTTGGATCACGCAACGCCGCTTCATCCTTTTTATGCGGGTTCTTTACCGACAGGTCATAGGTGGTCTTATCCACATTGGCCACATTCACCGACCAGGAGTTTTCCGAAGCGGCCTTGGTTTTCTGTAATTTTACAAATTCCGCCAGATCGTTTTCATTCAGCGGGTTGGTCTTACCGAGGTTTCTATCCAGATTGAGTTGATAAAACCAGACCTTTCTTGTTGGCGCGCCTTTTTCAAAGAATAACACAACTGTTTTAACACCAGCGCCAGCGAATGTGCCGCCGGGCAAATCAATCACAGTATGCAAATTACAGCTTTCCAGCAGGAGTTTACGCAGGCTGACCGATGCATTATCTGTATTGGAAAGAAAGGTGTTTTTGATTACTACGCCAGCCCGACCACCAGCCTTCAAAATCTTGATAAAATGCTGGAGAAAAAGAAATGCGGTCTCGCCGGTTTTAATGGGGAAGTTTTGCTGTACTTCGGCGCGTTCTTTGCCGCCAAAGGGCGGATTGGCAAGAACAATGTCATAACGGTCTTTTTCCTGAATATCAGCAAGATTTTCTGCCAGCGTGTTCGTATGCACAATATTCGGCGCTTCGATGCCGTGCAAAATCATATTCATCGTACCAATGATATAGGCGAGCGATTTCTTCTCTTTTCCATAGAAGGTTTTCTTCTGTAAGGTATCAGCGTTTTTAGTGGACAGGTTCTTACTGGTTTTTAGGTATTCAAAGGCTTCGCACAAGAAGCCCGCTGAACCGACTGCTCCATCATAGATTTTATTCCCGAGTTCCGGCGCGACGACTTTCACAATTGTTTTGATAAGCGGCCGAGGCGTGTAATACTCGCCGCCGTTTCTGCCCGCATTGCCCATGTTCTTGATCTTGTCTTCATACAAATGCGACATCTCATGCTTTTCGGCATGGGACCGGAAACGCAGTTCATCGATTAAATTGATAACCTCGCGCAGATTATAACCACTCTGGATTCTGTTTTTAAGCTCGTTAAAGATCTCGCCAATCTTATATTCGATGGTGTCAGCGCTTTCAGCATTGGTTTTAAACTTTTTCAGGTAGGTAAACAGCTTATGGTCAACAAACTCTTTTAAATCGTCACCGGTGAGGGCCTTGTGGTGGTCAAGTTTGCCGTCTTTACCTTTAGGAACAGCCCAAACTTCCCAGCGATATTCCGGGCTAATAATACCTGCATGGGCCTTACCCGACAGCTTTGCCGCTGTTTTTTTGTCCTTTTCGAAATCATCCAGATATTTCAGAAAGAGAATCCAAGAGGTCTGCTCCACATAATCCAGTTCACTACTGCACCCGGCATCCTTGTGGAGAATGTCATCAATATTCTTAAAGGTCTGTTCAAACAAGGTTATTTCTCCTGGGGGGAATTTATAACTAATTACTGAGCATGAACAACACATTCCATATTTCTCATACTCTTCTTAACTGCAACAGTTCCCTCTCTCAAAACCTGCCAGCATTATAAGCAAAAAAAGTGCAATAACGCAATAGAGCAGCTCGCCCCGGCGAGTCACTTCGTGAAAGCAAGCAAGCGGGCCGTTTAATGTGTATTTCTACACATACTCCGCAATCACAGCCATAACAAGAACTTGCGGACTTCACCTTCCAGTCCTAAACTCCTATATATCCCTAAAGAAATGACCCCCCTTAAGAAGAGAGCTTTCAATCAACCGGCATTCGCTTAAAGAAGATTATTTTTTCCAGCTCAACTATTCTCCAGAAGTGTCCGTATAACAAGGGCTGCGCTGCAGGATTTATTTCCTCATCGAATAGAACACCGACATAATAAAGGCTGCCCAGCTTTGACGAGTGTATTATCTTCCCTTCTATGGTGTCTTTTTCAAGCCCTTTTATCCCGATAAAAGAGAGATCTACGGATACAGGCGTTCCATCCGGAATCGAGACATATGAATAGACCCCTAATCCCGACTTGGAGATATTTGCAACCAAGGTATCGATTGAAGAGTTATTTTCATCCTTGATTTTTATGTCAGCCGTTGCAGAAATCGGATATCTTTGATGTTCGCGGTTGGTCTGAGACTCGTCCTCATACTGAACTATCATAAGGATATTACATCAAATCTGAAAAGAAAAAGCAACAAAGCATAAATACAAAACTCAAAAACTACTTCAAGCCTAACTCCCGGCCCGGTTATTTTCATCATGGGCATCAGATTTTAAGGCGAATAGTGAGATTCTGGCAGCAAAGAAAAACCCAAGGGATATTAAGATGGCAATGCAGGCCACTGTGAATGCGAGTGATTTTCCATGCCATAACCCGATAAACCAACGACTGAATTCATCCGCAAACACAGCCGCATTTCCACCAATGAGTTTTAAATCATGTACATACTTTTTGGAATTTTCAGGCGTAACGAGATAAGCATCTCCACCTACTATTTCATAACCCAACACGCTTTTAGAATCATCCCCGGCCGTCAGATAAATCCAGATGGAGCTGCTCAGGCCAACCAGCAGGATAATAGCGCTGATGAGGTAAAGACGTTTTTGCAGATTCGTTGTTTTCCACTTCATTTTGCAAGCATCATCCGCTGATTTCTTCATGACTTTTTTTCTTCCTGCGCCTTCTTCTTTTTCTTCTCTGCCCGCCTTGCCCTTCCGGCATGACCTGTCCTGATGACGCCGCCTCTGAACCCTGCATGACGCCCTCCTGGGGGACGATGCCTGCCTCTTGCACAACCCCGGTCTTTTTCTCGACAACCTTAAGCAGGAACCGCCCTGACAGGCTATTGTCCGCGCGAAGCGTAACAGGGACGCCGAAGTCCTTCTCTATCCTCAGCAGGTCTTCTCTCCTCGTGTTGATGAGATAGTTCATGCTTTCGACAGGCATGTCGCACGCAATGGAATCACAGTCTCCCCTGGCAGCGCGCGCCTGGATATTCTTCAGCGCGGCTATCGCGACCGATTCATCCGATTTTATGCCCCCTGTGCCCCCGCAGGTTTCGCACGGGCGGCTCACGGCCTGGGCAAACGCAGGGCGCAGGCGCTCGCGCGTCATCTCAATAAGGCCGAATTTAGATATCCCTGTCAGCTCGAAATGAGCCTTGTCAGCGCTCATCGCCTCTTTCAGCCTGTTCTCCACTTCCAGCCGGTTCTTTGATGACTCCATGTCAATAAAATCGATTACGATAAGACCGCCGATGTCTCTGAGCCTGAGATGGCGCGCTATCTCATCCGCCGCCTCAAGGTTGGTCCTGAGAGCGGTCCCTTCGATATGCTCTTCTTTCCTGCTTCTGCCGGAGTTGACGTCGATTGCGGTGAGCGCCTCGGTCTTGTCCATCACAAAGTAGCCCTTTGAAGGAAGGTGGACGTATCGCTCGCTGAGACCTGCTATCTGTCCTTCAAGATCGTGGAGGTAAAATATCGGTTTCTTCTCGCTGTAGAGGCGGATGCTCGTTTTCAGCCATGGCGCTGCCTTACGCAGGAAATCCTTTGTCATTTTAAACGTAGCGGGGTCGTCAATGAGCACCTCGCTCACGTCTGAAGTGAGGTAGTCCCTGACCGTGCGGAGCGCGATATCGTGCTCCCTGTATATAAGCGCAGGCGCAGGGGCCTGCTTTGCCTCGGACTGTATCCTGCCCCAGAGCTTTGTCAGATACTTGAGGTCGTTGTTCAACTCCTCGCCTGTCAGGTCGCTGCAGGCGGTGCGGAGTATGAACCCCGTATGCTTCGGAAGCTTCAGAGATTTAAATATCTCCTTTAGCCTCTCGCGGTCCTCGAGCGCTTCTATCTTTCTTGAAATGCCGACCCGTTCCTGCCCCGGCAGCATAACTATGTACCTTCCCGGAAGCGAGATAAAAGTGGTCAGGCTCGCACCCTTTGTGTCACGTGCGTCCTTCTCGACCTGCACAACAATCTCCTGCCCCTTTTCAATAACATCCTGTATCCGAGCCCTCTGCCGCCCTTCCCTTTTCTCCTTGAAGTATTCACGGCTTATCTCCCTGAACTGAAGGAAGCCGTGTTTCTTCTGGCCGAAATCTACAAAGGCCGCCTGGAGGCCCGGCTCAATCCTAATAACAATACCCTTATAAATATTCCCCTTGAGATGCTCCCTCTCCGATAGTTCCACGTAGAAATCAACAAGGGTGTCCCCCTCTACAATCGCGACCCTTTTTTCTTCCGGGTAGATTGCGTTTATCAGTATCCGCTTATGCCTGCTCTCCATATGTCTCTCCTGAATTCTGTCCTGAATTTACTGGTCACCAAGTATTTTTTCTCCCCTCATATTGTCCACTAACCATGAACCTAAATCAAGTCCGGGCTGATTCAAAGCTCAAAGCGCGGAAGAGCGGAAGCCTTAACTGCGAGGATTCGAGGGTTCTCGCCTCAGGCGAGTCGCCAAGGAGACAAGGGTCAAGTGAAAGCAACAGAGCATAAGTTCAAAAGTCAAAAGTGCAGAAGGGCGAATACATCTAAGGGGCATCCTGGCCGAAAAATAGACATAGAACTATAAACGCTTGAATTACCTGTCATTGCGAGAACCCGAAGGGTTCGTGGCAATCTCATCGCAAAAAGCGAGATTGCTTCGTTTCACTCGCAATGACAACTTTCTATGTCTATTTTTCGGTCCTGGACCGGCGGTTGATATACAAGGGGGAGAAGGGGTAAAATAATGAAGGTTGTAATGGATAAAAAGGAAAAAAGACATTTCAGGAGATACAAGAAACGCTCGATGTTCAATCTTTTACTCGGGGGAAAGTCCTTCGGGGCAGAGACAGTTGATTATTCTGCCGATGGCGTCAGGCTTATCATAGAAGATTCTCCTCCTATTGCTGAGGGAACAATTCTTGACCTCAATATCAAGGATACTGCCATCCATACAAAGGGAAAAGTAGTCTGGTTAAAAAAATCAAAGACACACACAAGGGCCGGGCTAAAAATGACAGGCCCTGTAAAGGGTTCTTTGAAACACCATATGCTTGCGGATATTCTTATGGGACTTCAGCGGAGCAAGATTACAGGCATACTCGGGATAAAAAGCGGCTCTATCCTGAAAAAAGTCTATATCAAGGACGGGGATATGATATTTTCAGCATCGAACCAGGAGGCTGACAGGCTCGGCGATATTCTTCTCAGAGAGAAAAGGATCAATCTTGAACAATATAATCATTCTGTAGAGGTCTTAAAAAAAACAGGCAAAAGGCAGGGCACTGCACTTGTTGAACTCGGTTATCTCAAGCCACAGGAGCTTATCCATGCAGTAAAACATCAGGTTGAAGAAATAATCATAAGCCTTTTTGGCCTTGAAGA
>CAKKPR010000215.1 GCA_919901705.1 Thermodesulfovibrionales bacterium
ACCATTTTTATAAGGAATGTTACGGCAGGTATTTTATGTTAAGTCCTTGACTTTACCTGCCTCCTTCTTTTATCTTTTGTAATCAAATTCATTTTGTTCACCCCGTTAAAAAGGTTGGGGTAAAGGAGAGATAATGGGCAGGATAAAGATTGGCATCATCGGCGGCTCCGGTATGGACAACCCGCGCCTCATGACGAATATAAAAGAAAGAAAGGTGAAGACGCCTTACGGCAGTCCGTCTTCGCCTTTGACGCTTGGAAAGATAAGCGGAGTTGATGTTGTCATGCTTGCGCGACACGGAAAAGGTCATTCGATATACCCAACAGGAGTCAACTTCAGGGCCAATATATATGCTCTTAAAAAAGAAGGATGCACTCATATACTTGCAACAACAGCAGTAGGTTCTTTGAGGGAAAAAATAAAACCGGGGGATCTTGTATTTGTTGACCAGTTCATAGACCATACAAAACACAGGGCTCTTACATTCCATGACGAAAAGGTGATACACACGCCGATGGCCGAGCCTTTCTGCAAAAACCTGCGCTCTCTGTTAAGCAAATCCGCTAAAGAACTTAAACTGAGACACCATGCAAAAGGAACGGTAATCACAATCGAAGGCCCGAGGTTTTCCACAAAGGCAGAATCGCATATGTTCAGAAGCTGGGGCGCTGATGTGATAAATATGTCAACAGTGCCGGAGGTCATACTTGCAAGGGAAATTGGAATTTGCTACCAGTCAATCGCCATGTCAACTGACTATGACTGCTGGAAAGAGGGTGAGGAGCCTGTCACATGGGAGATGATATTAAATATAATGAAGAAGAATGCGGATAATGTTAAAAAACTTCTTTTAAAGACTATCACAAAGATAAAACATACAGAGTGTGACACCTGTAAATCCCATTAAAAAAATTTTAACTGATAAATCACAAGGAGGAGAATATGCCGATTAAATCAAAGATAAGGACTATACCTGATTATCCGAAGAAAGGAATAATGTTTCGGGACATAACAACCCTGATTAAAGACCCTGTTGGTTTCAGGCTTGTTATTGACAACATGGCACAGAGGTACATCAAGGGTGATATTAAATTCGATATTATCGTAGGGATTGAATCAAGGGGGTTTATTATAGGCGGAGCGCTTGCCTATGCATTGGGCAAGGGATTTATTCCGATAAGGAAAAAAGGCAAGCTTCCGGGAAAGACCATAAAGCATGAGTATAAACTTGAATACGGCACTGACACCATAGAGATTCATAAGGATGCGCTTAAAAAAGGCGCAAAGGTTCTTCTTGTTGACGACCTTCTTGCTACAGGAGGCACAGCCCTGGCATCAGCAGCTTTGATTGAGAAGCTTGGTGGTGTTGTAATAGAGATGGCATTCATCGTTGACCTCCCGGATGTCGGCGGGGCTAAAAAATTAAAATCAAAAGGATACAAGATATTTGCGCTGACAGAGTTTGAAGGGGACTAAGGTAGAAATTTTAGACTGCTGAAAAAGTGTCATTGCGAGCAGGTCTCTCGCTTGTCATTGCGAGCCGAAGGCGAAGCAATCTCGCTTTTATCGCTCTTAGCTGAGAGCTATCAGATAATAACAGCCTAGAAATAGAGATTGCCACGTCGCCCCAAAAATTTTTGGGACTTCTCGCAATGACAGAGGGGATAAAGAGAGAAAAATGAAGCCTTTTACAAAAATTGCGATTGCTGTGTTCTCACTGGTTGCTGTTTTGCATCTCCTGAGGCTCATCTTTGGCTGGGAAGTTATAGTAAGCGGTTTTACTGTCCCTGTGTGGTTCAGCGCAATCGGCTTTATCATCGCAGCAGGCCTTGCGTTTCTGCTCTGGCGGGAAAATAGGGGGAAATAAAATGCGTAAGCAGCATAAAAAAATAATGTTCTGTGACAAAAAATAAGCGATAAAGGTAAGATAAGGCAATGGCAAAATTGAACAAATCCATGCGTGATGAAGCGAAACGCTCATTTTCCGTTGTTTTGCACGATTTTGTGAACGGCTTAGCAGAACATATCAGTACCAGCGACGGAGGATGGACCGTCAAAGGTTTTATAGACATCTACAAAAATATCTACACCATCAGTTCAGATACCAAAATTGTTTCCAAAATACTGGAGATTCACCTATTCCCGCAGATTTTGCAGTTTGCAGAAGAAAACAACTTCTCGATTGTCCTTGCAGAGCATCAGAATTGGTATCCGGACTTAAGCTTTGTAAGCAAGGAGGATCCTGCCATCAAGTTTGCTGTAGACCTTAAGACTACATATCGAGACCCGAATTTCCCCGGTCATGTAAACGGCTTTACTTTAGGCAGCCATGGCGCTTATTTTAAAGATCGCACTTCTTCAAAGAACATACAGTTTCCGTATGATGAATACTCAGGGCATTTCTGCCTGGGAATCATTTACTCACGCGCGGACGGCAAAGATTTGGACGAAACTGAAGTTATAAAGGTCAAAGAGCTCGCTGACGAGACAGAGGAGCCAAAGCGAATTGGACATAGAAAGGTAACAAAGGTTGAAAGCCTTCGTTCAATTGCCTCCGTAATTAAGGATTTTCAGTTTTTCGTATGTGAGAAATGGCAACTTGCAAGTGATCGTCAAGGTTCCGGTAACACAGCGAATATCGGCTCGATAACATGCATAGAAGACATTCTTAAAGGGAATGGGGTCTTTGCAAAGCTTGGGGAAGATTGGTTTGATGAATACTGGATGAACTATGGGCTGACCACTATGAAGAAAGGCAGGAAGGCTGTTGCAATTAAACGCATCGAGGACTTCATAGATTTCAAAGGAAACAAGAAGTTTAAAAATATAATTGTTCTGGTGGTCACTAAAAAGAAGAGTTGATGAGAGTAATTACTCCCCCGATAAAAAGCCAGGGAATTAAAACCAAACTAGTGCCCTGGATTCAAGCTCTTGTGCCGGAAGTCCCCGGCCGTTGGATCGAACCCTTCCTTGGAACAGGCGTCGTAGCATTTAATTCCGGTTTTAGGAAAGCTATTCTCAATGATACAAATCCTCATATAATTCGATTTTACCAGGCTGTTCAGGAAAAAGAAATTACTCCATTAATTGTCCGTGAGTACCTGCAAAGGGAAGGCAAAATACTGCGCAAAGCAGGTAATAAAGGATACGAGCATTTTACCTACGTCAAAAACCGCTTCAATCGAAAACATGATCCCCTGGATTTCCTCTTCCTCTCAAGAGCAGGGTTTAACGGCATGATGCGCTTTAACCGAAAAGGTGAATGGAATATTCCTTTTTGTCAGAAACCGGAGCGTTTTA
>CAKKPR010000216.1 GCA_919901705.1 Thermodesulfovibrionales bacterium
AAACTTCTTTATGAAAGGGGGTGAAAAAATGAAAATTCTTACAATTGTGTTAACACTTCTGATAGCGATAGCATTTGTAGGCAATGCAATGGCAGTTGGGACAGGAAAGACTGTTGAATTTGCAGGCGCAACTCAAGGCAAGGTTGTATTCGATGGAAAGATCCACGCAGACAAAGGCGGAAAGTGCAATGACTGCCATCCAAAGACATTCGCAATGAAAAAGGGTTCGGCAAAGATAGCAGCTCCTCACAAAGCAGGAGAATTCTGCGGAACATGCCATGACGGCAAAAAGGCATTTGATCAGGCTGGAGACAATTGCGTAAAGTGCCACAAGAAATAATTAAATAAACACATTTAAAAAGGCCTGCAAATTTTTGCAGGCCTTTTTAATCAGGCATTGTATGAATCAGAAAGGCTTTATGTTTTTGTCAACCATGACTTATATCTTTTATTTCTCCCCTTTACTGCATCAAAAAATATCGACTGAACCTTTTTTGTAATTTCACCTGGCTTGCCGGCCCCGATTGTTCTTCCATCAACTTCTCTTATCGGGGTAACCTCTGCTGCTGTCCCTGTGAAAAATGCTTCGTCAGCTATATAAAGCTCGTCTCTTGTGAATTTTTCACTGATTATCTCAATCCCCTCATTGCGGGCTATTTCCATTATACTGTCCCTTGTAATGCCTTCAAGTATTGAAGTTAATGGCGTGGTTTTAAGTTTACCCTTTCTCACAATGAATATATTCTCACCGCTTCCCTCTGATACATATCCCTCTGTGTCAAGCAATAGGGCTTCATCATAGCCACACGTGATGGCCTCCCTCTTTGCAAGCTGAGAATTGATATAGTAACCGCACACCTTGCCCCTGCTCATCTGAGAGTTCACATGGTTTCTTATGAATGAGGATACCTTAACCCTTATGCCTTTTTTCAGACCTTCTTCCCCGAGATATGCGCCCCATGGCCATGCGCTGATAGCAACATTTATGGGATTTCCTTTGGGATATAACCCCATAGCTCCATACCCGATATAAACAATAGGCCTTATGTAACATTCCTTGATTTTGTTTGTCTTTACCGTACTTATTATTGCATTCTCAATTTCTTTTTGAGAATAAGGGATATCAAGCAGAAATATGTGAGCGGATTTAAAGAGCCTTTCTACATGCTCCCTAAGCCTGAAGATTGCCGGCCCGCTTTTTGTCTCATAGCACCTTATGCCTTCAAATACCCCAAGCCCGTAATGAAGCGTATGTGTCATCACATGCACATTGGCCTTGTCCCAATCTACAAACTTTCCGTCCATCCATATCTTTTCCGTCTTCTTTATCATAGGAAATATTCTATAACAAATATTGTGTATAAATCCAGCCTTGAGCAGACCGGGGTAATAATTTTTTGCCCTGTCCTTTCCCGGTCTATTTCAAACTGCCATGATGTTGCAGGGGTAATAAGGAATGTTAAGCCTTATTATGTAGTTTCCCTTTATCGTATTTTCTCTCTCTTGAAATTCCTGCGCTTGAAGGGGTATGATTGAGGGGAAAATTTTGGGAGGTATAATGAAAGCATTGATTCCTGTCGAGATGATCGAAAAAAAGATTCTGATGATCCGCGGAGAAAAGGTTATGCTGGATGCTGACCTGTCAGAGCTTTACGGGGTCACTACAAAGAGGCTAAACGAACAGTTGAAAAGAAACATGGACAGATTCCCTGTAGATTTCGCTTTTCAGTTAACTGCTGAAGAATGGGAAAACTTAAAGATACAAAAGGCTGAATCGAACCGGTCGCAATTTGCGACCGGTTCACAGAAGCACCGCGCCCCTCGTTTCTTGCCGTGGGTCTTTACCGAGCACGGCGCGATTATGGCTGCTACTGTCTTGAACAGCAAGCAGGCAGTAGCAATGAGCGTTTATGTTGTCAGAACGTTCATTAGTCTTCGCCAGATGCTTGCAACACATAAAGACCTTGCGCGGAAACTGGAGGAGATGGAGAAAAAATATGACTCACAGTTCAAGGTTGTATTCGATGCAATAAGAGGGCTCATGACTCCGCCAGAGACGAAGAAAAGAAAAATCGGATTCGAGGTCAGAGAGAGCAGGGCGAGATATGGGACATCCGGGCG
>CAKKPR010000217.1 GCA_919901705.1 Thermodesulfovibrionales bacterium
CCACTTAAAATATCTCCAATCTGTCATGATGACAAAATTTAATTCATCCCTTTTTCATAAAAAATCCAAGGGTTACAGGCATTTTGTTATAGTTAAAGAAATACCAGAAGAAACAAGTAATGTCAAGCTTTTTCAGGAAATAATCACTTACAATTACTACAAGAATTCATCTGCCTTTTTTAGCCTGCGGGCAAATTCCTTTAAAAACAATATGGCTATCTTCGGTTCTTCTCTCAGGAGCGTCTCAAAATTCTCTGGTGTAATGGCAATGACAACGGTGTTATCCTCTTCTGCCTGTGCGCTTGTGGTCCTCGGGGTCCCGATTAATAATGCCATCTCCCCGAAGTATTCACCCTTTTGCATAATCCCCATCACCTGACCTTTTTTTACAAGCCTTACACTGCCTGACATAATGTAAAACATATCATTGCCCTTTTCTTTTTCTTCTCCTTCTTTAAATATAAGTTCTCCTGAATTGTAATTTTTTCCAAATCGGCTCTTGAGTTTTCTCGAAGCCCTGTCAGTGCGCACTTCATAAAACAGCCCCCGAAGTATAAGAATATCCTTCCTCCTCAGATTGGCAATCACCTCTGCGCCGAAAAGGAGCACAATGAAAGAATAATAAATCCATATAATAATTATAAAGAGCGCTTTTAATGAGCCAAAGGTAAAGCCGTACTGCGGATTGTAGGAAAGGAAAAGTCCGAACACAGGTCTGATTATACTCCATAAAAAAGTCGTAACAACAGAGCCCGCAAGTATATAAAATAATGAAACTCTTGCAGGCGCAAAAACAAGATAGAACAGGAACATTATTGCAGCAGTAAGGCAATATGATGTGATATCATAAAGAACGGCGCTGCCCTGCAGGATAAGGAATTTTTTAAATGTCACATTGGAAAAACTGACGCCAACAAGCAGGGATAATGTCAGGAGTATTATGCTCATATCCAGAAGTTTGGTTTTCAAAAAAGACGGCCGCTCTTCTACCTTAAAGATATCAAAAAAAGCAGTTCGTAAAGTTCCCATCAACGGCATAGACGCCCATAAAAGCGCTACCATGCTTAGCAGTCCCCATATGCCCTTATGCCTTGCCAGCGCATAAACCTCTTTTAGTATGGTATCGCTGTAGTAGGGGATAAACTGGGAGATGAGCAGGGTAAGCCTGTTCATAACCGCCTTTGACGAGGTTATAAAAAAGCTCAGAGTAAAAAACAGCAAAAGAAGCAAAGGGACTAATGCAAAAAGCGAATAATAGGCAAGCGACGCCGCAACAGATGAATTATTGTTCTTTGCAAATGACTTTATGGACTGCCAGAACACAGTAAAAGCCAGGTTAAGCCTATCTTTAATGTTAAACAGCATCTTATCCTTAAAATTTTATATTATTTTTAAATAAATGTCTTGCAAAATCAATAGAATAAAAGTATAAAATACATCCTATGATGAAAAACAAATCCAATGCAGGCATCCCGAAAGGCTTTCTTTTTTCCGTTGCAGAGGCTGCAATTAAAAAACCGGGAAGAAAAGACGTTGCCCTGATATATTCCGCAGTCGAGGCAAACATGGCAGGCGCTTTTACCTCAAACAGGGTAAAGGCTGCGCCGGTAAGGCTTGACATTGAAAAAATCAGCTCCGGCAAAGGACAGGCAATAATTATTAACAGCGGAAATGCAAATGCATGCACAGGCAAAAAAGGGATGGAAGACGCTGTTGAGACAGCCTTGCTTGTTGCTAAGAATCTGAAGATTAAGCCTTCCCTTGTTTATGTCTGCTCAACAGGCGTTATCGGAACACCAATGCCCATGGAGAGGATAAGGCCCGTGATTGCCAATCTCCCGGCAAATTTAGGCAAATCAAATCTTGATAATGTTGCTGCTGCGATAATGACAACTGATACGTTTCCAAAGATTGTAAAGAAAAAAGTAAAGATTAAAGATAAAACAGGCACAATAGCCGGGATATGCAAGGGCGCGGGCATGATATGCCCGAATATGGCAACAATGCTCTGCTTTATTATCACGGATATAGCAGTTAATAAAGCGACACTTAACAGGGCAATTAAGGATTCCGTTAAAAAATCATTCAACAGGATAACAATAGACGGGGACATGTCCACAAACGATACGACACTGATAATGGCAAACGGAATGCTTGGCAATCATGAACTGAAAGAAAGTTCGGCCTCCTATAAAATCTTCAGGAAGGCCCTGGATGAAATTACGTATGAGTTATCAAGGCTTGTTGTTAAGGATGGAGAGGGAGCTACAAAATTAATTGAGATAGAGGTTAAGGGCGCAGCCAATGAGAAAACCGCTGAAAAGGCTGCTTTTGCAGTTGCAAATTCAAGCCTGGTAAAAACAGCCGTCTACGGGAATGACGCAAACTGGGGGCGTATTATGGCTGCACTCGGATATTCAGGGATAGATTTTTTTGAGGATAAGGCAGCTATTCAACTCGGTAATATAAGAATAACTGAAAGAGGCATTGGGACAGGAAAAGACATTGAGGCAAACAAATATCTTAAAAACAACAGGGAAATTAAAATCCTCATAAACCTTAACAACGGCAAGGCCTCTGCAAAGGTCTTAACCTGCGACCTGACAGAGGAATATGTCAGGGTTAATGCAGACTACAGGACATAAGGGTTTCCGCTATCTTAACCAAAATCTAAGAGGCTGCTACCTTATATCCTGCTTTTTTAATTGCAGCTTCAATGTCCTGCCTGCTGAGCTTTGCCTCGTCGAATTTAAGAGAAGCGCTGCCAACCTCAACATTTGCCTCTGAGACTCCGGCAAGTGCGCCAAGCGCCTGTTTCACCCTTCCAACGCAGTGCATGCAGCTCATGCCTTCTATTTTTATCTTTGTTTCAGTCATGATTTAATTTTAGTTAATATTATGCGGAAATGCAAATATTTAAACTTGCTAATAGCAATCCACCGCACCTCTCGCGGCGGAGAAGAACTTAATCTGCCTCATTAACAAGCATAAGCGCTTTTTTCAAAGTTTCGTCAGCAATATAAAACCTATTGCTTTTTAAGATATCTAATACCGGAGCAAGTTTCGGTATCATGCCTTTTTGTCTGCCAGCAACTAAAATCCCTAATGTCCCGACAACAGGGAGACCCAGAGACATGGCATGTCTTCTGGCTTTCAAGTCATCGAGCAAAAGCCAATCAGCCTTCACAGAGGAAAAAAGCGCTATAGCTTCAGCCTCGCCTCTATCAATTCTTTGAGACATGTCTTCAGCTACATGAAGC
>CAKKPR010000218.1 GCA_919901705.1 Thermodesulfovibrionales bacterium
TTTTTGAGCAACTCAATTTCATCATGCAGCGTTGTTAATGAGAGAGATACATCTTCAACATCCCTTGTAATAGTCGTCCCTATAACCTTAATCTGCTCTATCGCAGCCGTAACATTTTCGTTCATCTTCTGCTGATTTGATGTTGACTGCCCTATTTTTTTTATCCGTTCATCCGCAAGTTCGAGATTTTTTGATATCATCTTGATGCTTGTAGCCTCTTCTTCGGTTCCCTGCTTAACAATATCAGCAGCATCCTTTACATCACTGGCGCTCTCAAGCAGATGAGATGTCCCCTTCTGCTGTTCCTGCGTTGACTTTGCGACCTGTTCCATCATCCTCCTGATATTTTCTATTGAAAGCGCAACCTGCTTTAGTCCCTTTACCTGCTCTTCTGTTGCCCTCTCTATGGACCGCGACATATCAGCAGACTGCTCTGATGCTATTAGTGTCTCTCTGAGAGCCTCCCCAACCTTAAAAACCATTGAGCCGCCCTCGTTAACCCTCTTCATACCTGAATCTATTGATTTTACTGCCTCTGATATCTCTGACTGTATTGTTTTGATAATATTGGCAATATCCCTTGTAGATGACGCAGTCCTGTCACTGAGCGCCCTTATCTCATCAGCAACAACAGAGAAGCTCTTGCCGTACTCTCCGGCCTGTGCAGCCAGTATAGCTGCATTCAGGCTAAGGAGGTTTGTCTGTTCTGTCACATCTTTTATAACAGAAAGGATTTTTTCGATATCTGCCGACCTTGTGCCGAGACGGGTTATTATCTCTGATGAGTGTTTTACCTCTTCGGATATCTTTTCCATGCCTTCGACTGCATCAACAACTGCCATCATCCCAACTTCTGATGCCACTTCAGTGACCTTTGAAGCAAGTGCAGATGATTCCTTTGCGCTGCTCTCAACCTCCCTTACCGATGCGTTTATCTCCTCGATAGCAGCTGAAGTATCCTCCACCGCAGCAGATGCCTCTTCAGTATTGGCCGCGATCATTTTGGCAGTCTGGGTCATTTCAGCAACTACGGAATAAGCGTCTTCCGTAGCCTTAAACAGCTTGCCTGTGCTGGCGGCAATCTCATCTGCCGTTGCCTTCATCTCGAGCAGCGATGTCACGTTCTCATTGGAAAAATCTATAAGCTTTCCGGTATCCTCCGTTATATGATCCTGAGAACTCTTTGCCTGTTTTATAGAGGCTGCTGAGGCATTGATTGATTCGCCCTGCTTCTGGGTTCCCTGTGTAATGTTCTTGAAGGTAAGGTTCAACTGGTCTATAGCCATTGAGACATTCTCGGATATAGAACCCAGCTTATTTAACGTGGAAGCCAGCCTGTCAATAAGAAAACTGAACCCCTTTGCTATGCTGCCGATCTCATTAGCTCCAAATTCCGGGACCTCTACAGTCAGGTCGCCTGCAGTTGCCTTTTTTATCTTTTCGTTAAGCATTTCAATAGGCCTTCCAACCTTTTTCTGGAAAAAATAATAAAGGGCAGAGATAAGCAGCGTAAAGATTACTCCCTGAAGAAACGGCGTAATCTTCAGGATATTACCCAATGTCTCATTAACCCTCCTGCCTGAGTAATATATCTCAATCTTCCCGATCTTTTCCCCTGAAGAAATAATCGGCAGATTCATCACATTTTTCCACGGTATAAAAAAGGGATTAATGGTTTCTCCCCTTTCCTCGGTCCGCATCACCTTTTCCTTCAGGACTTTCCCTTCTTTATCGGTAACCTTTATTGAGAGTATGTCTTCGTCCTTGCTCAGCCCCTCCATGCAAAGATCAATATAGTCAAAATTAAACGTAGTTATAGAGCTGGCAGCAGAATTTGCAACAATAGAGCCGGCTATCTTTATCTTCTCTTTCAGCCCGTCATTAAGCGACCCCTTCCACGGCCCGATAAGATACCAGAGACTCATTCCTCCCTGTCCGACAAGAAGTACGATTACTACTATGGCTATAAAACTCACTGCAAGCGAATGTCTTATCTTTATCATCACATCATCCCCAGTTTTGACATCATGGATTTTATATTATCATAATCCTCATCCCTCGCCTCAACAAAACCCGTATAGCTCTTGGTTATGGATTCAAGTATGCGCCGGTTTTCCGGAGACGGGTTGGTCAACTCAGTCAAGGCAGACTTCAGGCGGGATACTTCTTCCTTATCCACTGCTTTATTAACGCATATATTAAATTCAGGAATATTTTCTGAGACCTTTAGAAACTTTAAGCCCTGATCCCTGAACTTGTGTGCAGTCGCCTCCATAATACCGCCTGCATCAAACTCGCCCTGGAGCACTGCCTTGGCAACGTCATCGTGATGGCCGAGATAGTTGTAGTAATGAAGATCTTTCAGTTCTATGCCTGCCTCCAAAAGCATGGCCCTCGGCACAATATGGCTTGATGTTGAGTGGAAGTCCCCAAAGGCAAATGTCTTGCCCTTTAAATCTTCCACTGAATTTACATTCCTGTCCATCCTTGCAATTATCACGGAATGCTGATAAGGTTTGCCGTCCCTGAGCGCCTTTGCAATCACATCAGTGTCATATTTATTGTGCGCCTCTATATACGTAGACGGCGTCATATAACACATCTGTGTTACGTTCTTGCCGATATCGCTTACCGCTTCTTCAAAATCAATGGCCACTTTCAGTTCAACCTTCCTGTTAAGTTTCTTGCTGAGATACTCTGCCAGCGGAGTGAACTTTATAAACATGTCTGCAGGAGATTCCAGAGGCACAACTCCAAATCTTATTATGCCTTTGCCTTTTTCCTCGGAAAATTTGAATCTCTTTATTTCTGTGTCGATTAACTCTGCATCCTTCAGGAGCGCCCTTAAGGAATTATTTACATTAAATGCAAGGTCGCGGTTTCCTTTTGGAATCTCTTTAATCTTCTCTGTGGAATTCCATATCTGGTTCGAACCTATCTTCTGCTCATAGATGGCCCTTGAAATCTGCTGACTCTTGTCGGAGACTATCTCAATAGCCTGCGAAATATGCTTGCTGTTTACTGCCTGTTCTTCTGTTGCTGTCTTGACCTGCTGAGATATATCCCTCATCTTTTCTGTTGCAGTCATTATCAGGGATATGCCTTTTGACTGCTCTGATGTTGCTTTGGCAATCAGGCCTGTCATACCCTTAACGCGTTCCATTGCCTCTGAAACCAGCTTTACTGACTTTGTCTGTTCTCCCGTGGAGCGTTCTATGGAAAATGCCATCTCCGAAGATTTTTTGGAACTCTCAAGAATCTTTTTTAATGCATCAGACGCCTCTTTTGAAAGTTTAAAGCCGTCTTCAACAGATATCAGCCCTTCCCCCATTGCATGGACAGCGCCCTTTACCTCCTGCTGGACAGATTGTATCAGAGAGCCTATTTCCTGGGTTGAAAATGCCGTCCTTTCGGCAAGGTCCTTAATCTCATCTGCAACAACTGAAAATCCCTTGCCGTGCTCTCCTGCCTGAGCAGCGAGTATCGCTGCATTCAAGGCAAGGAGCGTCGTCTGATCCGTAATCTCATCTATCACATTAAGGATCTTTCCTATCTCTTCAGACCTGCCGCCAAGTTTCTTTATAAATTCATTTGTCTTTTCAACTGAAAATTTTATATTTTTCATTCCGTCTATTGTTTTTTCTATGGACGTCATGCCGAATGTTGAGGCGTCGGTCATGACCTTTTCGGATAACTTTGCCGATTCCTTCGCGTTCAGTTCAACCTCTTTTACAGAAGATGCTATCTCTTCTATTGCTGAAAGGGTTTCATCGGTTATGCCTGAAAGATTGTCAGCATTCTGCGCCACTTCTTTTATTGTGGCAGAAAGCTCCTCAATCGAAGATGACGTTGCCTCAACAGAGCCAAAGAGGTCATGGGTGCTGTTTGTCACCTGTCCTATGCTCGTAGCAATCTCATCCATCGAGGCTGCCGTCTCTTCCGTAGATGCGGCAAGCCCCTCCGTGCTCTCGGTAATCTCTGAAATAGCAGCATTCATCTGTTCAACCGAACTCGAAATATCAGCTATTGCCTCTGCCTCAAGCTGGGTCCCGTCCACAACTTTCTTGGAATCCTTTTCAACATTCCCGGCTACGCGTGAGATTCTTAGCGAGACGTCTTTAATCCTCTGAAGTATCCTTCCCAAGGAACCAATAGACTCCTTTACGGACTGGCTGAGCCTGGCAATCTCATCCTTGCCCTTTATATCTGTCTCAAATGAGAGATCACCCTCCGCCAGCCTCAAGGCTGCCATCTCTATCGCCTTTACAGGCACGATAACCATCTTCCTGAGCATGAACCACAGCACCAGGCTGAAACCGAGAGCTCCCAAAACGGTCAGTATGATTACGGTTACTATTGATTTCATCGCCTTATCATATTCCTTCTCAATAGAAAGCGAGACCTTTACTGCGCCGAGGAGAGATCCCTCCTGGGCATGACAGCCCTTGCACGAAGAAGTATTTTCAAGAGGTTTATAAAGAACAAACTTTTTTGCATCTTTTATCATGACCGGCATTTTCGTATCTATTAGCTTCTTTATAGTGGCAGCTTCTTCTGGCGGCGAATCTTTTTTAAATGCCTCCCGGCCCTCAAAATTTATTATACGAATATCCTCTATACCGCCAACGCCCCTGATGCCCTCTACAAGTTCCTTTGTAAGATCAGGCCTGTTCTCTATCATTGTCCTCTCAACATTCTTTGTAACAATAGCAGCAGTGGTCTTTGAATTTTCTTCAGTAATTCCATAAAGAGTTGACTTCTCTATAAGCATGGTCATAATACCTGCCAGAACAATTCCGACAAAAAGCATGCTCAAAACTGTAATAATTATTTTTAATTCAAGTTTTTCGCTCATTTTCATAATGCCTCCATATTAAGAATTCAAAAAATAAATTTATTATAGTCAACGCCAAAAGAAAGTTGTCATTGCGAGGAGCGCAGCGACGTGGCAATCCGACCTGAAGGGTCGTTGCGAGGGCAAAGCCCGTGGCAATCTCAAGTCGAGATTCCTCACGGAGTTTATCCAGAGCGACAAAAAGAGATTGCTTCGCTTTGCTCGCAATGACAAAAGCGAAGGGTTCGCAATGACACGCCGTCATTGTCAACTTATCTAAGTCGTTCACTATAGTTCTCAATTTTCATTTTAGATTTATTTCCAATATCTTTTCCATGCGTATGACAGAGATAAATCTGCTGTTATAAAGAACAACCCCCTCGATAAACATTAACTCTGCTTCCGACAGATGTGCAGGCGGCTCAACAATCTCCGACGGAGAAATGCGGATAACACCTTTTACCTTATCTATAACAGCGCCCACCGGGCCTTTCGGGCCTTTCAGCGTCAGTATTTTTTTGCGGGAATTATCTGCCTGCAAATCCGCTACAACTGTATCCCCTTTGCCCTTTATCGAAAGCCTCTTTTTCAAATCTATAACAGGTATTATCTTACCCCTTAAGGAAGTAATGCCGAGGATATAATCAGGCACCTTTGGAACCATCATGATTCGTTGAAATCTGAGTATCTCCTCAATATCAAAAACTCTGAAGGCAAATTCTTCAGTAGAGAGGTGAAATGTCAAAAGCTCTACTATCTCTTC
>CAKKPR010000219.1 GCA_919901705.1 Thermodesulfovibrionales bacterium
TGAAAAAGAATTTTTTGATAATGAGACATTAAATAACCCTTATTCAGATTCAAGGATATTAAACGGCACAGGCGATGAGAAGATAAAGTCTGCGCTTATCGGTATAGATATAGAGGTTGGAGAGATACTTCTTGCAGACAGCCTTAAAACAAAAGGCAAAGGAGTAGACCTTTTGTTATCACATCATCCTGAGGGCAGGGCCTATGCAAATCTCTATTCGGTTATGCAGATGCAGTCAGACATACTTCACAGATTCGGCGTGCCCATAAATATAGCTGAAGACCTTATGGAAGGAAGGATAAAAGAGGTTGAAAGAAGGCTTATGCCTGTTAACCACACAAGGGCGGTTGACGCGGCAAAACTCCTGGGGATTCCATTTATGTGTCTTCATACGCCCGCTGATAATATGGTCGCTACATATCTGCAAAAGATTTTTGATGAGGGAAAGCCTTATAAGATTTCAGATGTAATGGATATTTTGAAGGGCATACCAGAATATAAAGAGGCAAGCTTTAACGGCGCAGGGCCAAAGATATTGATTGGTTCCAAAAACAGGAAGGCCGGTAAGATTTTTGTTGATATGACAGGCGGGACAGAGGGCTCAAAGGAGATTTTCAGCAGCCTTACAGCAAGCGGTGTGAACACGATTGTCGGGATGCACCTTGGAGAAGAGCATCGGAAAGAGGCAGAGAAAAATCATCTCAATGTTGTTATTGCAGGGCATATATCGAGCGATAATGTGGGGCTGAATCTGCTTCTGGATGAGCTTTCAAAAAATAATTCTCTTGAAATAATTGAATGTTCCGGCTTTAAACGAGTGAGCAGGCTAAAATAAGCAAAGCGACATAATCTGTCATTCTCGCAAGCGAAGCGCGTCGGGAATCCTTCTTTTGAAAAGATTCTCGCCCCAGCGAGTCGCCGAGGATGACCGGACAAGCCGGAATGACATAAATAAGGCCGATGTGTCCTTTTAGGAAATAGGGTTTGTCCGTAAAGCCGTATTTTGTTATTAGGGCTTCTCAGGATTTTTATCATATTCTTTAAGTTTTTCGTAAACAAATTTTGTTATCTTCTGGTCAATATCTTTTCCGGCTTCAAGAAATTCGGCAGCAATATTTTCCCTGTCAAAATATCCGTCAGCTATAAAAATGGGAGACATTTTGTAGCGTCCCAACACGCCTTCACCGTCATCAACTTTTAGATGGGAATAGCCGGACTGCTGATTCCAGACATATGCATGTTCATCTTTATTTTTGTCATAACAAAGCTCAAAACGCAAAATATCTTCATTGTGGTTTTGCCATAGTATGAGGTCAAAATAATCGTCCGAGAACCAACGGCGCTGAACATTTTCTCTGGATTGTTTCACATATTCGGTTTCAATCAGCATGGTTAGTGTGGTAACGCCTGAAATAACTGGGCGGGGCTATTCCCCGTCCAATTGATTGAATCGTTAAGGTTTACTTTATTCTCTTTTTCCAATAATCAGGTTCTCTATTCAATTGCATGACTGCAATTATCAGGATTTCTTCTTCAATAATTTGATAAATTACGCCATATGGGAAACGAGTAGTTAAACATCTTCTCGTGTTTTCTGAAAATTTAGACCATGCTGAGGAAAAATGAATTATCCGCTGAATTGTTGAAAAAACTTCTTTCGAGAATTCTAACCCAAGCCCTGAACGGCATTCTTCAAAATAATTTATAGCTTCAAACAGTTCTTCCTTTGCCTCGGGATGGAAGGAGTATTTCATCTGTAATGTTTTTCGTGAATTTCCTTAAAGACTTTATCGCCGGGAATGGTTTTAACCTTGCCGGTTTTAATTTCCTTAACCCTTTTTTCAGCTTCCTTTATCCATAATGCATCTATTTCTTTTTGTGAAGGGTGCAAGCTATTGAGAATTTTTTCAACCAGTGTAGTCTTTACATCAACAGGTAAAGACTCAACCATTGAAATTAGCTCTTTTGTTTTTGTAGTCATAAAGTCACCTTCCTTTCAGATATATTTTAGCATAACGCAGTGTATAATCAGCGTAGTTTATGCCTCAGCCCTTTTGAGCGGCTAGTATCTGTAGAATTCATTATAAATGGACTATTTCTATTTAACCTTATAATCGTGAATCATTTATATAATTGAAGATTTCTGCCAAGAAATATGGGAAGCGTTGTCCTTATGTTTTCTCTAATCTTAACACTATAAAATATCAAGATTAAAGACCTGACCCTCTTTTCACG
>CAKKPR010000220.1 GCA_919901705.1 Thermodesulfovibrionales bacterium
TTATGTAAGGAAAATAATGGATTGAATAGAAAAATATGACGCCTGAAAGAAATGACAGGAAAAATGCCATTATGTCTCTGACATTTTATCTTTTACTACCCTTGCGATATCTCTTGCCATCTTTTCTATTAAGTTCTTATCCTCGCCTTCGACCATAACCCTTATCTTGGACTCTGTGCCTGAGGGCCTTACAAGTATCCTGCCTTTTTCAGCAAGCCTTTCTTCTGCCTTTTTTATGGCTGCCTCTATTTCAGGAACTGATTTTATATCTCTTTTCTTTTCCACCTCTACATTCATAAGAACCTGCGGATAAAGCTTTATGCCTGATGCAAGCTTTGATAAAGACTTGCCCTTCTTCTTCAGAAGATAGAGAACCTGCAGGGCTGTTATAGGGCCGTCGCCTGTCGTATTATAATCAGAAAATATTATATGCCCTGACTGCTCCCCGCCGAGATTGTACCCGCCTGAGCGCATCTTCTCAGCGACAAACCTGTCGCCGACCTTTGTCCTTAAAAGTTTTATCCCATGTTTTGAAAGATAGTGTTCAAAACCAAGGTTGCTCATGACCGTAGAAACAACGGTATCGCCTCTGAGTCTCCCGTCATCTTTGAATTCAAGCGCACATATTCCGAGGATCTGGTCACCGTCAACAATATTCCCTTTTTCATCGCAGAATATCGTCCTGTCCGCGTCGCCGTCATGCGCTATGCCGGCATCGGCCCTGTGCTCTTTTACAGTCTTTTGAAGCGCCTCACAATACAGAGCTCCGCAGCCGTCATTTATATTTACGCCATTGGGCTTATCATTTATCACAACGACCTCCGCGCCAAGTTCGCGCAAGACCCACGGCGTTGTCTTATATGCAGCTCCGTTTGCGCAGTCAACAACAACCTTGATTCCTTCAAGGGTCATGCCCTTCGGGATTGTGGCCTTAACATATTCGATATACCTTCCTGTTGCATCATCAAGCCGATGGGCCTTGCCTATATCTGAACCCGAAGGCCTTTTTGCGCCAAGGCCGTCGTCAATAACAAGCTCCTCAATTCTTCTCTCAAGTTCATCAGGAAGTTTGAATCCATCAGAAGAAAAAAACTTTATGCCGTTATCTTCATACGGGTTATGCGACGCCGATATTACAATCCCTGCATCAAGCCTTAAGGCCCTGGTAAGAAAGGCAACTCCCGGCGTTGGTATAGGGCCAACCAATATTACATTCATGCCCATCGAACAGATACCTGATGTAAGCGCGCTCTCTATCATATAGCCTGAAAGCCTTGTGTCTTTTCCAATCAGCACCATATTCCTGCTGTGCTCTTTTTTCAGGACCTTCGCCGCTGCCATCCCGATCTTAAGCACACTCTCAGGCGTCATGGGATATTTATTCACCCTGCCCCTTATACCGTCTGTTCCGAACAGTCTCATACAATAATCTCCATCAAAGGTTTTTAAACTAAATCCTCAGTAATTATCTGAAATATGATAACACAAATT
>CAKKPR010000221.1 GCA_919901705.1 Thermodesulfovibrionales bacterium
AACATCTGGGATGAAAAATTAAAAGAGATAAGGGTATAATAAAATATAATGGAATTTTCACCTAAATGGATAGCATGGGAGATAACAAGAAGATGTAATCTCCGTTGTGTTCACTGCCGCTCTTCATCAGAGATGGAGGCGAAAGGGCATCCTGATTTTTCGACTATTGAGGCGTTCAGGATTATAGACGACATAGTGAGCTATGCGAAGCCTGTTGTGGTCCTTTCAGGAGGTGAACCCTTGGTAAGGCAGGACGTCTTTGAGATTGCCAGATACGGCACTGACAAAGGCTTAAGGATGTGCCTTGCGACAAACGGGACCCTTGTCAATGATGAGATATGTGAAAAGATAAAAAGTTCTGGAATCAGGATTGTCTCTCTCAGCCTTGACGGCTCTGAAGAGACGGTGCATGATAATTTCAGAAATCAGAAGGGTGCATTCACCGGAGTAATAAACGCCGCCAAACTTTTCAAGAAATACGGAATAGAATTTATCATAAATTCATCCTTTACAAAAAGAAATCAGGAAGAAATACCAAAGATATACAAACTGGCCAAAGAACTCGGAGCAACAGCATGGTATATGTTCATGATAGTGCCGACAGGAAGAGGCGAGGAGATAATGAACGAGCTTATATCCAAAGAGGACTATGAAGAAATCCTCGGATGGCATTACCAGATGGAAAAGGGCGAGAAGGATATGCTTGTCAGGCCGACATGCGCTCCGCATTATTACAGGATAGTCCTGCAAAAATCAAAAGAGGAAGGCGAGAAGTTTGAGAAGAGGACCTTAAAGTTTTCAACAGGAGGAGCCAAGGGCTGTATTGCAGGACAGGTAATATGCCTGATAGACGTGGACGGTAATGTGCTTCCGTGCAGTTACTTTCCGAAGTCTGCCGGAAATATAAAAGAGAAGACATTTAAAGATATATGGGAGAATTCAGAGCTATTTAAGGATCTGCGCGATTTCAAAAAATATAAAGGGAAATGCGGCTCCTGCGAATACATAAATGTATGCGGAGGCTGCCGGGCAAGGGCATATTCTATTCACGGAGATTATCTTGAGGAAGAACC
>CAKKPR010000222.1:0-1338 GCA_919901705.1 Thermodesulfovibrionales bacterium
ATCCAGAAGCCCTCTCCGCCGAACTTGTGCCCCTGCCATGTCTCCGGCACAAACGGGGCATCGCATCCATGCAGAATCCTGAAAAGCTCTGCAAAGTCTATCTCGCCCTCGCCTATCTGCAGGCCCTCTCCATCCACGCCTGCGCCGTCGGCTATATGAAGATGAGCTATGTAAGGCTTAATCTTTTTGGTATATTCGGAAAATGGCAGCTTGAGATGATTACACGCCAGTATGGCATGCGAGGTGTCAAAGCAGATATTCCTTCCGGTCTTTTTGCAAAAGGAGGAAATCTCATCAGGGGAAACAAAGACATTATGATACCTCTGCCCCCCAAAAAGCCATGGGAAGGGAGGCATATTTTCAATAATAACCTCTGAGCTGCCCTCATTAAGTTCCTTAAGGGACATCTCCAGATTTTCATAAAGTTTTTCTTTGCTGGATATAGGTTCATCTATGCTAAAACCGCCGACATGGGCAATTATGTAAACTTTATTTTTAACATCGAAATGTTTCTTGAGTTTTTGTGTTACATCTATAACTCTTTGCAGATTTTCGACTGAAAATTTTCTCTTTGCGCTGTCAGGGGAACACAGGTCAAGAAGATTGTCATTCCTGAAAAGCTCCGGGGCATGGACCACAAGCCCCTGTTTGTAATCCTTTGTTTTAAAATCATGGTCCACGTCATCATAACTAAGATGAAATTCCAGAAAATCAGGAGAACTTTTTCTGATGACCTCTTCAATATCATGATACCTTACTATGAGTCCCCATTTCCTTTTAAAACTGTATTTATGAAAAGTTCCTGCGCTATCTCCCAGGTCAGACTCTATAAAATAGTCGTCCTTTTTTATATTCCTGTTAGATTTCTTACCGGTCAGCTCGTTAATCCTTTGAGGAGAAACGCCTTTCCCCGGGCTCTTTACAGTGACCATCTCGCGGGTAATAACCTCACCCTTTTTTATGTCAGCAGCAGCAACAAGGCTCTTTGAGAGATTCTCCCTGTTTAATCTTTCCCCCTGGGTAAGCCACCTGTGATTTGACCCCATCGCAAGCTCGATATTTCTTATGTCCCTCACAAGTTTTTGCAGGCCTGTAAATTCAAGGCTTGCCGCATGGTCAGGGCCTTCCATTGTACGGTCCAGGGTAAAATGTCTTTCAATTACGCAGGCCCCCATGGAAACTGCAGCTTCCGAGACAGAGATACCTCTTTCATGCCCGGAATAACCAACAGGCGCCCCATATTTTTTAAGTTCAAGCATAAACCTTAAATTTATATCCTTATAAGGAGCTGGATAAGTGCTGTTGCAATGAAGAATAACAAACTCTGCCTTTCTCTCC
>CAKKPR010000222.1:1438-4972 GCA_919901705.1 Thermodesulfovibrionales bacterium
GGTTTTCACATACTGTCAAAAGGGAATCCGCTCCGGTTTCTAAGATCCTTTCTATACACCTGTCGATTGTGCCTTTCTTTCTGTATGGTGAAGTTGGCTGCAAAAGCACAACATAGTCAGGGAGCGTTCCATGGTCTTTTTTTATTGAGTCAAGCGCATGTATTAATACGGGTTCTGTCGGGGTCGTGTCCAGGGCCAATTCTTCGGGTCTGCTTATAATCCTGACCTTATCATATTTCTTTGCGACATTTGCAATCTCATGAGAATCAGTCGAAACAATAACATCTTCAATATAAGAAGATTCCAGTGCGGACTCTATGGAAAAACTCAACAGGGGTTTGCCGAGCAAAGGCTGTATGTTCTTATTTTTTATCCCCTTAGACCCTCCGCGTGCAGGTATTATTGCAATAAATCTTTTCAGTTGCCAACCCCAATCTGATAATACTCAAATCCCAATTCATTTAATTTTTCTTTATTATACTGATTCCTTCCATCAAATATAATTTTATTCTTAAGCCTCTTTGCTATCTCATCAAAATCAGGGCTCCTGAATTCTTTCCACTCTGTAATAAGAATCAAGGCATCCGCATCTGTCAGCGCAGTATATTTTGAGTCCGTATATTCAATATCCTTGTAATTTTTCAGGTAGTAATTCTTTGCTATCCCCATAGCCTTGGGGTCATATGCCTTTATCTTTGCCCCGTGCTTTGCAAGCTCAGCTATTATAGTTATGCTCGATGCCTCTCTTGTATCGTCTGTCTCCGGTTTAAAGGACAATCCCCAAACAGCAAAGGTATAATTGCTTAAATCTTCGCCAAATCTCTTTATAACCTTTTGTGCCAGCACAAGTTTTTGAGAGTCATTGACTTCCTGAATCGCTTTAAGTATCCTTGGCGCATATCCGTTTTCTATTGCCAGCCTCTCTAAGGCCCTCACATCCTTCGGGAAACAGCTCCCGCCATATCCGCACCCGGGATAGATAAAGCTGTATCCGATCCTGCTGTCACTGCCTATTCCGACCCTTACCTTGTTAACATCCGCTCCTACTTTCTCACAAATATTTGATATCTCATTCATAAATGATATCTTTGTCGCAAGGATTGCATTTGCGGCATATTTTGTCATCTCAGCGCTCCTTACATCCATCGCAATAAACCTTTCGTGACTCCTCGTAAAGGGCGCAAAAAGTTCTTTTATCTTCTCAAGCGCCTTTGGATTATCCGCGCCGACCACAACCCTGTCCGGCCGCATAAAATCTTCAATGGCTGCGCCTTCCTTTAAAAATTCCGGGTTAGAGACAACATCAAATGGAATTTTAACTCGTAGAGTCGAGTCTACGACCTTGCGCCTGCTCAACTCCTGCTGAATAACGTCTCTGACCTTGTCAGCAGTGCCCACAGGAACTGTAGATTTATCCACAATGATCATATAGTGGGACATATGTTTACCTATATCCCCTGCTGCCTGCAAAACATACTGCAAATCAGCGCTCCCGTCTTCTCCCATGGGAGTGCCGACAGCTATACAGCATATATCGCTGTGGTCCAGCGCATCTTTTATATCAGTAGTAAACCTTAAGGTGCCCAACTTGAAATTCTCGGCTACCATTGTCTCAAGCCCGGGCTCATAGATAGGGATTTTACCCTGTTTAAGGCCTTCTATCTTTTTCTCGTCCACATCAACACAAATAACGGTATTTCCCATCTGGGACATACATGCCCCGGTAACAAGTCCCACATAGCCTGTGCCGATAATAGAGATTTTCATTGTTTTATTTCTCTCTTTTTATATTTTTCATTAAGCTCTGTCAAAATTATTACCTCTCATATTTATCATCTATCCTCACTATATCATCCTCTCCAACATACTCTCCGTTCTGAACCTCGATTATTTCCAGAGACACCTTGCCGGGATTTTCAAGCCTGTGAAGGGTTGATTTCGGAACATATGCCGATTCATTCTCATGCACAAACATCTCTTTGTCGCCTATTGTCACCTTTGCACTTCCTTTTATTACTACCCAGTGCTCAGAACGGTGATAGTGCATCTGAAGGCTTAACTTTTCATTAGGATTCACAACTATACGCTTTATCTTATATCTCTCGCCGTCTTCAAGCACTGTAAAGCTCCCCCACGGCCTGAATGTGGTCACATGGTCTAATGCCTCTTTACGATGAGCAGATTTAAGTTTACCTACAATATCTTTAACCTTCTGTGAATGTCCCCTCCTGGCTACCAATATTGCATCAGCTGTTTCAACCACCATGCAGTCCTCTAAACCTATTGTGGTTATTAGCCTCTTATTGCCGATTATCATTGTATCCCTGGTGTCTATGTCAATAAAATCACCGCTTTTTATATTGCCTTTTTTGTCTTTCGGGAACACCTCGGCCAATGAATCCCATGAGCCTATATCATTCCAGTATAAAGCAAGAGGCTGTGTTACCACCTTTTTTGATTTTTCCATAACTGCATAGTCTATGGATATATTAGGCATTTTTTCGAAGTTGGACAACATCTCGTCAAAACTCATATCAAGCATTTTGCCTATCTTAGGCGCATACCTGCATAATTCTTCCGTCATTGTACCTATGGTGAAAGCAAACATCCCGGAGTTCCAGTAGTAATTACCCTGTTTCAGATAACGTTTTGCAGTCCCTGCATCGGGTTTTTCGGCAAACCTTTCTACTTTATAACTTTCTCTGCCTTTGCCTATAACTCTACCTGCCTTTATATATCCATAACCTGTCTCCGGCCTGAGAGGTTTTATCCCGAATGTTACTACATACCCTTCTTTAGCAACCTCCTCAGAAAGACTTAGATATTCAGCAAATTTCTCGGGAGGCTTTATTATATGGTCTGATGGCGAAACAAACAAAACATCGTCTTCCTTGCATCCGAGCTTATCAATGCAGTATTTTATTCCAAGGGCTATTGCCGGTGCTGTATTCCTGCTTGCCGGTTCAAGGATTATGTTAGTAATGGGTACTGCAGACAAAGAGTTCAGGTCAGACAAAACATGAAATTTATAATCGCTGTTTGTCATAACAACGATATCATCGGCAGAGACAACCCTTAAAAGCCTCTCTGCTGTCTGCTGCAGCAATGATTTATCACCGTTTAATTTCAAAAACTGCTTTGGATAATTCCTTCTGCTTAGAGGCCAAAGCCTTGTGCCGCTGCCTCCGGCAAGGATTAATGCTTTCATTATGAACTCCAGGTAAAGGCAGAGGTATAGGTATAGGTCATTTCTTATGCGCCTTCAAAGATAAAATAATTTTGTTTATTTCTCATTTCAAGTGGGTAACTTTCCTTTTTTTATTCCCCCTTATCAAAGGGGGTTATCCACCTTTATTCCCCCTTATCAAAGGGGGTTAGGGGGTTGTTACCCTGTTTGCAATCCAACCGTCAATTGCCAGTTTAAGTTTACTGCAATAAAAATCAACTATGGGCTTTTGCCTTGTAAACTGATAGCCACGCATTTTTCTGCCTCTCAACTGATTCCAAAGCAATGCCTCTGAAAGAACACCCTGC
>CAKKPR010000223.1 GCA_919901705.1 Thermodesulfovibrionales bacterium
CCTCGACCGAATGGGTGAATTTAACTTTAACGGCATCACCTATCACATCCACTCTGACAAGCCTCTTTGCCTCTTCATCAAAGCATTCAGGATGGGCCAGATATGTCTTCGTTGCTTTTTCAGCCAAGGGGCTGTCGATATATACATTGATATTGTAAAGCCTTCCCTCGCGCACAAGCCTGTTGAGATCGTAGAGCAGATCCTGGGTTCTGCCTATTGAAAAGGCAGGGATGATTACATTTCCGCCTCTTTTGAAGGTGACTTTTATTGCCTCTACAAGTTCGTTTATTGTCTCAGACATTGGCTTGTGGAGTCTGTTCCCGTAAGTTGATTCCATAACGATATAATCTGCTTCTGTTGCCATGGACGGGTCGTTTATAATAGGGTTGCCTTTTTTACCGATGTCTCCTGAGAAGATTATCTTTTTTTCCCGGGGGCCGTCCTGAAACCACATCTCAAGGCTTCCTGAGCCGAGGATATGGCCTGCATCAATAAACCTGCATTTTATGTCTTTACCAATGTGTTCAATTTTCCCATAAGGTGTTCTGCTGAAAAAAGAGACTGCAGCCCTTACATCGTCAATTGTATAAAGGGGCGTAACAGGCTCTTTGCCTGCCCTTAACGCTTTTTTTGTATGCATGACTGAGTCAGTTTCCTGTATATGGGCTGAGTCATAGAGCATCAACTCAGCAAGGTCTGCAGTTGCAGGAGTGGCAATTATCTTTCCCCTGAAACCTTCTTTCACCAGCCTTGGAATAAGCCCGCTATGGTCTATATGGGCATGTGTAAGAAAGAGGTAATCAATATCTTTTGGATTAAATGCAAAATTTTCTTTGTTTACGGCATAAGCATCTTCGCCCTGAAACATGCCGCAGTCAACGAGCATTTTCAGTTCAGATGCCTGCAGGTAAAAGCATGTCCCTGTAACAGTTCGTGCAGCACCCAGAAATTGTATATTCAATCTGTTACCTCTGTTTTTGGTGTATTTGATAAATAATACCAGATTTAATCAAAAAACCTGTAAAAAGCCTTGAACTAATGTGAAATAATTATTAAAATAGCTGAAATTTAAGTAAGCCCCATTAGAGAACTTTGTTCTCTAACAAGGTAAAGAAAAAGGAGTTAAAATGATTTCTTCAAAATTAAAGTTGGGAGTTGCATTATTAATAATCGGCAGTTTTTTGTTTTTGGGATGTTCAAGGGAGCCTGTTGTTGCAAGGGTAAATGGCGAGGCCATAACTCAGAAGGACCTTAACCTTCTGCTTAAGCATGCAGGGATAAAAGAGGGCAAGACGC
>CAKKPR010000224.1 GCA_919901705.1 Thermodesulfovibrionales bacterium
TCCCTTGAGAATTATACCCTAATTTATATTTACAGAATTGATATTACGCTATCGGATGAAAATTAAGGCTATACTTATCAACAAGTTCACAAAAAAAATATTTCACATCTTCAACTGTTTTCATTGATTCATCCATAATTTGTGCTTTGCGATTTTGATTAAATCTCCTTATTCTTTTTCAAATAATCGATAACCGCTTCTTCAAGCAGCTTATACACCTGCGTATCTTTTTTCACCGCCATAATTTTCAGTTTCTTTACCAGCTCAGGGTCCACCCTGACCCCAAAAACCTTGTTGGGTGTTGAAGTACCTGTTGAAGAAGAGCTTTTTTTGCCCATTCTGCCGACCTCCTTTTTTTGTTAGGTTACCTTAAAAAAAAGAGCTTGTCAACAAAAAAACATGTTGACTTGCAATCAAGGATATGTTATCATGATTGCAAGCTAACACTCTAACATTAAAAGGAGGTAAGGTCATGAGCAGTAAGAAAAGCTACAAGAACTGGAACATTAAAGGCATAGCTGAAAGTGTTATTAAAGAAATCAAGGAAGACAGAGAGGATGGAGAAGACAGAACAGACGAAGACGACGAAGAATATCTTGAGAGAGTACTTGATTATTATTTACAGAGGGCATATTGGAGCATTTACAGCAAAGATGACCGTGACGCAAGGATAGTTGTGGAGTTGGTAAAACAGTCTATCGAAGAAATAGAAGGCGTGTAAGCGCGGTCGCCCCGGTCCGCACTCAGGCGGATTCGCCGAGGAGAACGACTCTACACTGACGCTTCGAAAAGCAAAAAGTTTGCAAGCCCGGAAGTCAGCTCCAATTTGAGAAGGTGCATCGAAAATAAAGTGGCAATGGGCCCGGCAATACCTGCACTACAGTTTTAGCCCCTTGAGCACTGATTTTTTCCCGCCAAAACCAGGGCGCTGCTCAACAGAAAACCCCGCATCGATAAGTCCACGTCTTACAGCTCCGGCAACAGTAAAGGTAGCACAGGTCCCGCCGGTCTTTGTTTTTTCTCCAATCGCCATAAGAAGCTCAGGCCGCCAGATGTCAGGGTTTTTCTTTGGCCCATGGCCATCCAGGAACCATGCGTCACAGGGAATTGTGAGCGCACTGACCATTTCGAGGGCCTCCCCGATCCAGAGATTCAGGGTCAGGATGCCAAAAGGCCGTGTGAGTTGTATCCGGTGCCACCCCGGTCTGGAAATTTCTATGCTGCTGTAGGCCCGGACAAGCAGATCAATAAGCGGGCCAACCTCTGTTCTGAATCCTCCGAGAATGGATGCCATTCGCTCAGAAGTGACTGGATGCAGTTCAACGGAATTGTAGGTGATCGCTATATCTGTGATGCCGGAATTGTCCAGAAAATCCATGAGGGCAATGAGCAGACGGCCTGCGCCGAAGCCTGTTTCACCTATTCTGAATTCTTTCCTCCCCGGCCCTGCGGCTGAAAGAATATCCATGATGCCGGCACCATGAAAAAAGACGTGCTTCGCTTCTTCAATGGCATTGACCACATCGAAATAGCGGTCGTCATAATGTTCGTTCACAAGATAGGGAGGGATCTTCACGTCAGAGCAAGGCCACAGCCAGGACATTTTCATATTACAAATATCTCCACGGCACTGCTGTGATCATATCATTCAATTTCTCAGGAAGCCTGCCGGTCGTGACTACAAACGCACGTTTGACCAATTTCCTGTATGTCTCAATAAAGCTCTGAAGCCCTTTGAGTTCCGATAACCTCACATTGCCTCCTGATTTTATCTCAACAGGAATTACCTCAGTGCCTGTGTCAATAACGCAATCCACCTCTGCTCCTGCAGCAGTCCTCCAATAATACACTTTATAGCCAAGATTCAATGAGCGAATCCTGCGGATGATTTCGAGAATGACGGCATGTTCGAACAACCTGCCCTTATCCACATTCAGGAGGCCTTCTGTAAGCGGCGCCCTTGCCATCGCGTTTCTAACCCCAAGGTCAAAGAAATAATATCTGGGCGAGGCAAGGATCCTTTTCCTGGCATTTTTCAGGTATGGCTCGACCTTTTCCACAACAAGCGTGTCTTCAAGTATGCTGAAAAACTCCTTTATGGTAGGCACACTCACCCCTGATTCAAGAGAAAGCTTTGTCAGGTTCGGGTTAGTGCCGGATTCCTGCGCAGCCAGCTCCAGGAACCGCCCGAAAGCCCCTATCTTTCTGCTCAATGCCTCGGCCCTTATCTCCTCCTCAAGGTATATTTGGGTATACGCAGTTATCATTTCTCCGCGTTCCTTGTCATCATCCATCGCTACGATTCCGGGCAGTGCCCCGTAAATAAGAGATTGTTCAAAGGTGTACTGTTTCAGATTATTGATATTGTCCACAGGTAATATGCCGGTTGTCTGCTTTTCAATCCAGCCGAATTCGTTCCAGAGAAGAGGGTCAAGCCTGCAGGCCTTTACACGTCCCGGCAGCAGGTTTACGCCTTTTCTTTTCAGCTTGCGGGCGGATGAGCCGGTGATAATAAAATTAGCAATCTTTTCATCTATCATCAACTGAATGCTGTCAAATATCTCAGGGACTTTCTGTGCCTCATCGATAAAAACAAGAGACCTGCCGGTGCGCGCCTTTAATTGTCTTATTATCAGCGAAGGGTCCTTCTCCATTTCAAGGCGGATCCGGGGATCCTGCAGGGAATATGTAATGACATTACGATTTGCGGGAAGGACCTCCTTGACCAGTGTTGTCTTGCCTGTCTGCCTCGGGCCAAGTATCAGGACTGACTGCCCTTTCCTGATCAGAACCTCAAGGCTGCTTCCGAGGTTCCTTTGGTATGGTTTATATTTACCTTGCATATTTAAAGTATAGTTATGACTTTAAAATAAAGCAAGCGGAAAATGACATCCGGCACTGGCTTTGCCGCGGAAGTCTCAAATGAGCAAGCGCACAAGCAGGAAAGCGAGGAAGTGAGGAAGACTGGAAGCGGGGTCGCCCCGGCGACTCTACGCTGACGCTTCGACAAGCGCTGTCACTTTCAATAGTTTTGTTATAATACTGCAATTATGCATATCCCTGTTTTTGAACGCGGCATTATACCGCCTGACCCGGTTGCCCCTGATTCACTCAAGGGAATCCCCCGCCAAAAAACTAATCCTTCCCGGTGGCAGGGTGATAACTGGCAGGATTTTGTGCAGGATTTACGGTCAAGAGGAGTTACGGTATGCGAAAGCCGGGCTGACTGCTCTGTATTCATGACAGACGCAGGCGGAGTTGCATACGGCCTGTCTCATGGAGTTGTAAGGCCAAACTCAGCAGAAGATATTTCAAAAGTGCTCAAGGCTGCTCAAACACATAGAGTGCCGGTAACTACAAGAGGCGGAGGGCTTACCACTGAGGGCGAATCCGTAGCATTCGGGGGACTGCTTCTTGATATGAGTTCCATGAACAGGGTCCTGGAAATAAACACGGATGCCATGACTGTTCGCACACAGGCAGGTATTTTCTGGCATCAGCTTGCTGAAATTCTCAGGCGCGACAAACTGGATTATCTTTCGGCTCCCCTCAATCTTACGGCTTCTGTCGGAGGCACTCTCGGAGTAGGCGGCATTGATGTCAACTCTCCGCGCCTCGGCTGCAGCGCTGACCAGGCAGTTGCCCTTCAGGTTGTTACGCCTACCGGAAACATTGTCAACTGTTCAGAGCAGGAAAATCCTGAACTCATGGAGCGCGTACTGTTTGGTTACGGTCAATTCGGAGTTATCACTGAAGCCACACTTAAAATACGAAAGTTTACCCCTATTACAATACAATATTACTATTACTCCTCTTTGCGCACAGCTATAGAGGATCTGCAATTTATAGCCAGGGAGGATGCCTCGGATTATTCGGGCATACTTACAATCCTGGACCGTGCAATAACCCTGCTTGTAGCTTTCGACAGCGATGACAGGGAACGTGAGTTCAATGCACGCTGGAAACACAATCTGCGCGGCCACGGCGAAGCAGGTTTCGGCCTGCGCATGGCCTGGCATTATCTGCTGCATCCATGGCGCATTCGGGAGGCGGCTTATATTATAGGCAGGCGCTTTAAGCTGTTTCCGGAGTTCTGGCGGTCTGAATTTATGCACAACGGAAAGATTGTTGACCGTACAGTGGTTTTCTCACGGGCTGTATGGAAGTTCTGGGGAGGGCCTCAGATGGTTATCCCTGACCTTTCATCAAAAGCAGAAAAATTCGCTGAGGCTGTTGAACGCGGCAATGCAGTATGCAGAAAGTATTTCAGGCATTACACTCTTTATTGTGTAGGCATCAAACTCAGGGGCAAACTCCCCCGTTATGAGATGTCATGTATTCCGCCTGATGCCTCTGACATAGCTTACGGCTGCGAGTTTGAGCCAATGCTCAGAGGCACAAATTACAGCCGTGATTATCTGCAATCCTTTAAAAATGAGATATATGACATAGGGGTTGATATGGGCCTCAGTTATTACCGTTTCGGGGGGATGATGAAAGGTTATATCCGCCGCGCCATGGGAAATGAACTGGTTGATAAACACCTGGCGATGAAAAAGGCTGCTGACCCGGCCATGATCCTGAACGCTGAAGTTATATTCTGATGGATAGGCATAATGTGAATACAAAAGGTTATGAGTACTGCAGCGGCTGCGGCATTTGTCTTCTGGTCTGCCCTCTCTGGAGGAAGACCAGGTCAATGCCGCATACGCGCAAGGCACGCGCCAGGGCCTTGCAGGGCGGTGCAACTATTGAAGATATTGCCGCATCAATAGATGCCTGTCTCTTGTGCGGTTCATGCGAACCGGTTTGCCCTGAAGGCATTGGCATTGCAGCAATGAATATGGAACAGCGCCGTAAACTGAACAAGCTAAGGACAAATTATCCTTCCTGGTATCCGGAACCATCAGGTATGAAAACCAGGATTAAAGACAATGTTCTGCACAATTCAATAATTCTGATTGCAGGTGAATATCCGGAAGAAGATATTGAAGTGCGGAGCGCTGTAATCGAACTTCTCGGGGGGAATAAAAAAGTATCTCTCGCAGTTGATGACGGCAGGGACATAGCTGGTTTGCTTGAGGCCTGCCTGTCTGTAACTCAGGACAGGATAGATGATTTTACAAGGCCCCTGAGGCATGCAAGCACGCTTATAGTGTCAGAGGGATTGCTTCATGACCCTCTCAGAAAATGGCTTCCCGGCAAAAAGGTTATGGGAACCGGAGAAGCTCTTTTATCCTCAACTTATATCAGAAAGGCTCTTGGCCCCGAAGATCTTTATATTATTGAATGCCGGGGTTATCATTCTGATTATGAGAGACTGGTTAAATTTTATGACCGGCTGCGGAAAGAAACCGGATGCCAGACAAACCTGGACCTCCAGCGGATAGCAATCCCGACAGGCGCGTCGAGTCTTCAGGCAAAGAAAGACATTGAAGCAGCAGGTTGTCTGGAACAGGCCAGATGGATAATAAAGGGCCGCAGCATGAAACGCATAGTGGTTGAAGACATTGCTGATAGGGAGGTTTTTCAACGTGTTGCTGATGTGCCTGTAATACATGTCGGGCAGCTTAGCCAGGGTTAAAGGTATGAATAAAGAAAAAGTTGATGTTTTAATTGTAGGCGCCAGTCTTGCTGCATCAGCCGCGGCAAAAAGGCTGGTGGATGCCGGACTGAATGTTGTGGCTCTGGAGCGTAAAAAACTTCCCAGGAATAAAGTATGCAGCGGGATACTTTCGCCCAGGGGACACCGCTTTCTGATAGAAAATTTCGGCCCCCTGCCCCGTGATATTCTGCACGAACCTACTTCCTGCAGAGGAGTTACCTTCCATTTCCCAAGCATGATATC
>CAKKPR010000225.1 GCA_919901705.1 Thermodesulfovibrionales bacterium
TTCTCGCAATGACAGGTAATTCAAGCGTTTATAGTTCTATGTCTATTTTTCGGATGCTGCATGGTGATAAATATATTCCCTTCCGGTATGGTATAATTTATTCAGGGAGGCGAAGAAAATGTCATTAGTTGATACAAAATATGAACATGTCACCCTCAACGAAAAGGGCGCGCCTGTTATTGCTGGGACTACAATGAAGGTGGTTGAGCTTGTGTCTGAAAAGATCGCCTATGGCTGGAGCCCTGAGGAACTACATTTCCAGCATCCCTATTTAACTATGGGACAGATTCATTCATCATTAGCCTACTATTTCGACCACGAGGACGAACTGAATAAAGACGTAGAACATCGCCTGCAATGCGTTCAAAAATATAGACCTTCTGAAAAGACCTTGCTGGCAAAGTCGAATTTTTACCCCTGTAATTTTATGCGGCGCTCAAGATCGTTTTGATGAGAAGTATCTTCTGTTGCCATGTGTCGGTATTTGTTTCATTGACAGTTCGGGATTTTTCTGTTATTTTCAATTGATGAAAAAACTCTTTTTCTTTCTGTTCGTTTTTCCCCTTTTGAGCGGGTATTCCTACGGCTTTGATATCAAAGGCCTTCAGCCTGTTGCTCCCTATGGTGTTTTTTCAACCTTCAGCGCAGACAGCCCGGAGAAGGGGAAATCCGCTTTGGGGGTCGGAGCTGAGAAATCAAGAGAACCGGACTTTTACAGGTATATATTCCAGTATGCATACGGGATAACAGACCATGTGGAGTTTATTGCTACGGTCCCTTATGTTTACGAATGGCAGGAAACTAAAACCGGTTTTGAGGATATGGCCGCAGGCATAAAGCACAGGTTGATTGATGAAGGCGAGTATATGCCTTCCATAGCTTATGTGATTAATACCTCTGTTCCCGTAGGTGATAAAGATGAATTCAGCACGGACGGCAGGACCGGCGCAGGCCTTGTTTTCAGCAAGAGGATTGGACCTGTCAGCGGCCATGCAAATATTTTTTATGAGAATCCTATATCCGGGCAACTCAAGAATGAACTAAGTTGTTCGGCAGGATTTGATTTTTCTGCTGCGCATAATTTCAGGATACTGGGAGAGATATACGGAAGGAAAAGTCATTATTCAGACAAGATTGATCAACTCGAGGGCAGGTTTGGATACAGGTTCATGACTACGGATTATTTATATACAACCATTGGCGCTGGTTTTGATTTTAAAAACAGACAACCTGAATACAGGGTGCTGCTTTCAGTGACAGCGCTCTTCCCGGTAGAAAAGAAAAAGATAGAAAAGGTATATGAGGAGGATAAATAATGATTAAACCAAGACTTTTAATCTTAACGGCAGCAATCTATTTTATTATTGTTTCTTCTCTGTCTGCATCTTCGTTCCCGGCATCTTTTGCGGATATCGTGAAAGAGAGAGCAAGGAATGTTGTTAATATAAGCACAACGCAGATAATTAAGCAAAGGGCGCCGAATTTCTTTCCTTTTTCCCCTGATCTCCCTTTTCCGGGTCTTGAGGGCGGCGAAAGAGAACTCAGGAGGCAGTCTCTCGGCTCAGGTTTTATAGTGGACAGCAACGGCTATATCCTGACAAATAATCATGTTGTTGAAAATGCCGAGGACATCACTGTGACCTTATGGGATGAATCAGAGTATAAGGCAAAGATTAAGGGCAGGGACCCAAAGACAGACATTGCCCTTATTAAGGTTGAGGCTGATAAACCGCTGCCGGCAGTTACATTCGGGGATTCGGATATGCTCAGGGTTGGTGACTGGGTCATTGCGGTGGGGAACCCTTATGGCCTTGGGAATACTGTTACAGCCGGGATGAAAGGGATTAATGCTTGACATTGGCATACAGGAACTAATAGTAATATTTATAGTTGCGCTGCTGGTTTTTGGCCCAAAAAGGCTTCCTGAATTGGGGAAGACCCTTGGAAAGACGCTGGCAGAACTTAAAAAGGCGGTATCCGGCGTAAAGGAACAGATGGACTCTGAACTTTACAAATTGGAACAGCCGGCATCAAAAGCCGGAAGCGAGTTGTCAGCAACACGCGACGAGTTAAAGAACGGTTCCGAACCTGAGAAGCAGAACTCAAAACCGGGCGAGGGGTGAGGTAAATGGAAGTCGGAAGGGACTCGCAACGAGATGAGAATATGCCGCTCACAGAGCATCTCGGTGAACTCAGAAGGAGGATTATTGTATCCCTGACCGCGCTGCTTGTAGCTTTTGCGGTTGCCTTTAATTATTCTGAAGAGATTTTTAAATTAATTATATTCCCTCTTAAATACAGCCTGTCATTTTCCATGAAAAATCCCTATCTAAACATTATCTCTCATGAAAAGATTTCTCAGGGTACAAAGCTTGTATTTTTAGCTCCTGCCGAGGCTTTCTGGATGAGCATGAAGGTTTCGTTTGTTGCCGGTTTGATACCGGCCCTGCCTGTAATCTTTTACCAGCTGTGGAAATTCATATCTCCGGGCCTTATGGCAAAGGAAAAAAAATATGTGCTCCCGTTTATTATTTCAGCAACAGGTCTTTTCCTTATGGGCGCTGCCTTCTGTTTTTTTATAGTCCTGCCGTTCGCAATGGAATTTCTTCTTACCTATAAATTGGGAGATGTTTTAATGCCGATGCTGTCCGTGGGCCAGTATGTTGATTTCTGCCTGAAGTTCATACTTGCATTCGGGATTATTTTTGAGCTGCCCATAGTCATAATTTTTTCTACACGCATGGGGATAGTAACTCCGAAGACGCTTGCAAAAAACAGAAGGTATGCCATTTTAATCGCTTTTATTGTTGCTGCTGTCCTTACCCCGACGCCTGACGCCTTTAATCAGATCCTGATGGTTGTCCCTATTATAATTCTTTATGAAATAGGTATACTTATATCAAGGGTATTTGTAAG
>CAKKPR010000226.1 GCA_919901705.1 Thermodesulfovibrionales bacterium
TCTATCTCTATCTCGTCTCCCTGGACTATCTTTTCAGACGCCTCTTCAGATTCAAAGATAGGAAGGCCTGTATTGAAAGAATTCCTGTAGAATATCCTTGCAAAGCTTTTTGCAATAACAGCCTGAATCCCTGCTGCCTTTATTGCAATGGGCGCATGCTCCCTTGATGAGCCGCAGCCGAAATTTTTCCCTGCAACAATGATATCGCCTGCTTTTACTTTGGACGGGAAATCCCTGTCAGCATCTTCCATAATGTGTTTTGCAAGTTCTTTCGGGTCCGATGTATTCAGATAACGCGCAGGGATTATAGCATCAGTATCAATATCATTTCCGAATTTCCAGTTTTTGCCTTTGATTATCATGGCTATCTATATTTCCATATCCCATAGCCTTGGGTCAAGTGCATCCCTCAACCCCTCGCCGATAAGATTGTAACTCAGGACTGTAATCAGTATTGCCAGGCCCGGATATACTGAAAGCCACCATGCAACCTCTATGTTGTCTTTTCCTGCTGTCAGGATATTACCCCAGCTTGGATTAGGAGGCTGGACACCCAGCCCGAGAAAAGAAAGTCCTGATTCTGTCAGTATCGCGCCTGCAACACCGAATGTTGCCGCTACAAATACAGGCGAAAGCGCATTCGGGAGCATGTGCCTGAATATGAGCCTTAAGTCATTAGCACCGAGGGCCCTTGCTGCTGTAACGAAATCTCTCTCCTTAAGAGTCAGAAACTCAGCCCTTACAAGCCTTGCAACATCCATCCACCCTGTAATGCCTATCACCATCATTATCGTGAATATGCTCGGCTCAAGGATTGCTATTACTGCGAGTATCAAAAAGAATGCAGGGAATGCGAGCATGATATCAACAAACCTCATGAGCACTGCATCTACCTTTCCGCCATAGAAGCCCGCTAGAGCGCCTATAATAATGCCTATTAGTATTGCAATACCTACAGCTACAAAACCAACCTTAAGAGATACCCTGCTTCCCCATATCATTCTTGAAAGAACATCTCTCCCAAGTTCATCGGTGCCGAGAAGATGAGCCTTGTCCGGCGGGGAAAGCACATTATGGACATCAATTGTTGTAGGGTCATAAGGTGCAATAAAAGGCGCAAGCAGAGAGATGGTTATCAGACATAAAACTGTTGCTGCCCCTATGACAGATAATCTGTTTCGTGAAAACCTCTTTGCTATAACGCTCAGCAGTCTCATTAAACTTTTTTCACCCTTATCCTCGGGTCAACCAGGGCGTACGATATGTCCGCGATTAGATTTCCCACTAATGTCAGAATCGCGCCTATGACAAGTATCCCCATAATTGTCGGATAATCCCGCGACATTGTTGATGAATAAAAAAGCTGCCCCATTCCCGGTATTGCAAAGATTGTCTCGAATATGACTCCGCCGCCGATTAGGCCGGGCACAGAAAGTCCGAGAATTGTAACTATCGGCATGAGTGCATTTCTGAGGGCATGCCTGAATACAACCTCAGATTCTTTTAATCCCTTTGCCCTTGCTGTCCTGATGTAGTCCTGCCTTATAACCTCAAGCATGCTCGAGCGGCTGTACCGGCTTAGGCCGGCGATGCCTCCGAACGCAGAGAGCCCGACAGGAAGTATCAGGTGTTTTATCCAGTCAGCAAGCCTCTCAAATCGCCCCATCTCTGATACGTCTATGCTCTGGATGCCTGAAATAGGCAATAGGCCGAGGTTTACTCCAAAGAGAATCATGAGCAGCAGGGCAAGCCAGAATGTGGGTGTTGAAAAACCTATGAATACAAATACGGTTGAGACTTTATCGAATAATGAATACTGCCTTGTCGCTGAGAGCACCCCTACAGGAACTGCAATAATCAATATCAGCAAAAGCGAAAGGACATTTATGGTTAATGTCACAGGAATCCTTTCCAGTATCTTATCTGTCACTTTTCTTCCGTCAACAAATGACTTTCCGAAATCAAGTTTTGCAAACCTTGTAATCCATTCAAAATACTGGACATGCAATGGCTTATCAAGGCCATAGAGTTTTTTAAGATTCTCCCTTGCCTGCGCAGATGTCTTCAATGACATCTCTGTCTGGACTTCAACAGGCCCTCCTGGCGCCAGGTGGATGACTATGAATGTTATGACCGTGATTCCGAATATCAGGGGAATCATGAGGAGGAGTCTTTTGGATATATAAGAGAACATAGAGGTATTATACAAAAATGAGAGGAGATGTGGGTTATCGCGGAATGTGTACAGATTTTCTTGACAACATTCCATGAATTGGATTATATTATCAAGTTTTGTGAAGTTTCCTGCAGTGCCTTTGTCAGCCTGCGCTTGCTTTACCAATCAAGGTAAAAAATAAGTTGGAAGCTTTTGCATAGTAAAGCCTGTTGGAGGCCTGCGGCCTTTAACAGGGTAAATGTGAACGGGAAATCTTGTGCGTTTAACGTATAACTTTAAAAATTGAAAGGAGGTAGTTATGGCGGAGAAAAAGTCTAAGACAGACGTATCAGCAAGGGCTGAGTCAAAGAGCAGGGCAGCCTGCTGCAGCAACTGCGGTAAAAAGATCGAAGTTGTTCTGGCTGTTTCAGCATCAGGGAAGAAAAGAATGAGACGCGTGTGCTGCGAAGGATAATTCTTGCTGTCTCCTGCGGCGATGCAGATTTTTTGCCGCAGGAGACATTCAGTTAAGCTTCAGGAATTACTCCCGGTATTTCAGCGATTCTTTCAGATATCTTCCTGTATACGATTCCCTGGCCTTGATTATCTGCTCCGGCGTTCCTTCGAATGTAATCCTTCCGCCTTTATCCCCGCCCTCAGGCCCTAAATCGATAATCCAGTCAGATGCCTGAATAACATCAAGGTTATGCTCTATGACGAGAACACTATTTCCGGCATCAACGAGCCTTTGAAGAATATTAAGAAGGGCTTTCACATCACTGAAATGAAGGCCTACAGTAGGCTCATCAAGAATATACAAACAGCCGGGTTTAGAGTTTGGGGTTTTGGTTTTACTAATCCCTGCTCTCTGCTTCCTGCCCCCTGCGATTTGAGACAGTTCAGCGCATATCTTAAGCCTCTGGGCCTCGCCTCCTGAGAATGTTGTTGCAGGCTGGCCAATCCTTATATAACCGAGCCCTATATCCTTCATCAGGGAGAACTTACCCTGTATCTGCGGCACATCAGAGAAAAAATCTGCTGCCTCATCAACTGTCATGCTCAGGACGTCATTTATATTCTTGCCATGATAAGCGACTCTCAATGCCTCGGGTTTATATCTTTTCCCGTTGCACTCCTCGCATTTTATATAGAGGTCTTCGAAAAAGTACATCTCCATTTTCTGATAACCCTCTCCCTTGCATGCTTCGCACCTTCCTCCCGTAACATTGAACGAGAAAAACCCCGGGGTGTAGCCATAGGCCTTTGCCTCATGCTGTTCCGAGAAAATCTTTCGTATGGGATCAAATATTTTCAGATATGTCACTGCATTTGAACGCGGGCTTTTGCCTGTTGGGGTCTGGTCTATGAGCTTTACATTCCTGATATATTCCATGCCTTCTATAGTCTTGTATGGCAGCGGGAATTCAGGTCCGAGTTTGAAATGCCTTGCAAGCGCGCCATAGAGTGTCTCCACGACAAGGCTGCTTTTGCCGGAGCCTGAAACACCCGTGACTGTTGTCAGTGTCTCAACAGGTATTTTAAGGTCAACCGATTTCAGGTTATTCCCTTCAGCGCCGTAGAGGATGAGTTTCCTTTTGTTCCGGAACCCGGTGCCTGATATCCGGTCTCTCGTCTGATGCTCTACCTTTTCCACGCCCGTTATATATTTTGCAGTTAGCGTATCAGCCTTAAGAAATTTATCTTTTGGCCCTGAGAATACTACCTCTCCTCCCTGATGCCCTCCTCCCGGGCCGAGTTCTACTATCCAGTCAGCTGAGTTGATTATATCCCTGTCATGCTCGACAACTATTATTGTATTCCCAAGTCCTGAAAGCTCTGCCATTATTTTTGCAATCCTCTCAGTGTCTCTTGGATGAAGCCCGACAGTAGGTTCATCAAGGACATACAATGTCCCTGTAAGAAGTGAACTGAGCTGGTTCGAAAGGTTCACCCTCTGATACTCTCCTCCCGAGAGCGTCTTCCCCTGTCTGTTAAGGCCAAGGTAGTCAAGCCCCACCCTGTTGAGGAATTGAAGTTTAAGATTAATCTGCCTGAGGAGTTCCTTTGCGAGGTTTCTTTGAAAAGAAGATATGTCGGCATCCCTGAAAAATTTTATAAGTCCTGATACCGGCAAATCGCATACCGCTGCAATATCAAGCTCGGAAATCTTGTATGACAAAGCCTCTTTCCCAAGCCTTTTCCCATTACATGACGGGCACGTCACAGGCCTTCTGTGCCTGCTGAGGAATACCCTCACATGGAGCTTATACCTTTTTGTTTCAAGTTCCCCGAAAAAATCATCTATGCCGTAAAAAGCAGGAGCGCCTTTGAAAATCTTCTCTTTCTCAGCCTGCGAAAGCTCAATGTAAGGCTTCTTTATATCTATGGCTGACTTTTTAGCTCCGGCAATCATCTGCCTTTTCCACCATTTTGCTATAGGCTTTTCCCATATAGCTATTGCGCCTTCTGCAAGGGAAAGGTGTTTATCAGGTATTATCAGGTCTTCATCATATATCAGGGTATTGCCGAAACCCTTGCACTCAGGGCATGCGCCAATGGGGTGGTTAAAAGAGAAGAGCAGTGGCGACGGCTCAGGAAGTTCAATATTGCAGTTATCGCATATATTCTCAGAAGAAAAGCTGATAGCTGACAGCTGAGAGCTTTCAGCGCCATTTATAATAATAACCTTCATCCTGCCATTGCCTGTTTTCCATGCCATCTCTATTGAATCAGAAAGCCGCGGTTCATCTTTGATAAGGAGCCTGTCGAGGACGATTTCAATCTTGTTAGCTGAGAGCTGAGAGCTGAGAGCTGAGAGTTCAACAACTTCTCCATTCACCCATGCCCTGTGAAATCCTCTTTGCTTAAGGGTCTCCACTGGTTCTTCTGAGGCAAAAATAATTATTGCCTTTTTCCCATTATACTTTTCGATAAGTTCTTCTTTTACCTGTGAGGGGTCCCATTTTCTTATCTCATTGCCGCATTGGGGACAGAATGGAGTGGATATCTTTGAATAAAGGACCCTGAGAAGGTCATATATTTCTGTAAGCGTGCCGACGGTTGAGCGGGAACCTTTTACGGGATTTTTCTGTTCAAGGGCTATTGCAGGCCTTATGTTATGTATTGCGTCAACATCAGGTCTGTCAAGTTTTTCAAGAAAGAGCCTTGCATAGGTTGAAAGGGACTCGATAAACCTCCACTGCCCTTCTGCAAAGATTGTGTCGAAGGCAAGGGATGACTTTCCTGAACCCGAAACACCTGTTACGGCAATTACCTTGTCATGCGGAAGCCGGAGAGTGATATTTTTGAGGTTATTCTGCCTTGCCCCTTCAATTATAAGCTCTCTCTCAGACATCCTGATATTTTAACATAAGGGAGCAACAGGACAGATGAGCAGGAATACATCATCTGAAGGACAAATAAAGCGGTTCCGGAGATAAAAGGGGGAATGGTTTCCCCCTTTTAAAGGTTTACTTTTGTTACTTTATCGCCCCGCCTGAAAAAATAATTCTGTCAAATGTGCGGTTGAGGGTCTTGCTCTTGAAGTTTACCATCTCGGTGCCGGGCTGAAAAGACATGTTCTGTCCCTTTTTTACCTTCATCTGCGGTACAGCCACCCATGTTTTCTTCCCTTTCTTTTCAAGGCAGACATATGTGTATCCGCCGCTATCCATTGTTTCAACAACCTTTCCTGATAAAACAGCATCTGCGTAAACATTCTGTCCTGCAAACAGGGCTGCAAGAACTAAAGCCATAATTGA
>CAKKPR010000227.1 GCA_919901705.1 Thermodesulfovibrionales bacterium
TGAAAGTGGTAAGCGCCAGGCTGCCCGGCCTCTTGTTCGTCTATCTCTATAATCGCTGCCATTTCTGGGCGGAACAAAAGCCCTGCAAATATTGCAGTTTCCCCACGCGTGTGTTTCGCAGGAAGCCCGGCTATACGCAAGAAGGTTTGGATGACCTCTATGAAACGATGAACGAGGCGTTGAAAGAAAAGGGGAAGTGGATGAATATCGTCTTGCTCGCCGGCTCTAACCCGACCGGAAATTTGCCCTATGACAATGAAGTTGATGAGTATGTTAAGGTGTTGACGACGCTGCGAAAATCCTTTGGGACGGAAAAGGTCTATGCGAAAATGGTTGCCAGCGCTTTTTCCAGAGAGCAACTGCTCAGGCTTAAGGAGGCCGGAGCCACCACTTATCAGCCCCACATAGAGGTATGGGACGAAAAACTTTTTGAGTGGATATGCCCCGGAAAGACAAAGTATTTCGGCAGGCAGTACTGGATAGACAGCGCCCTGTCCGCAGTGGAGATATTCGGCAGGGGATATGTATGCACCCAATTCGTAGGGGGAGTTGAACTGATGCGGCCGTATGGATTTAAGACCATTGACGAGGCATTGGAATCCACATTGGAGGGGGCTGATTTTTTTGCAAGGCACGGGGTCGGCCCGATTGCCATCATCCATCGCCTTGAAAAGGGCACGGTGTTTTATGCGCAGAAACAAAAACCTGCGCCTCTGGAATATTACGTTAGGCTAATGAAGGGCATCAGCGAGATCCACAGAAAATATAACCTGAGCGTTGATTTTAACAATTACAGGTGTCATCCCACAGGGGATATGGACAGGCTTCACACTGCAGCAAGAGAAGGAGTGGAAGGGGTAATTAATGTCTAAATTGACAAAAGAAATAATTGATTTAATTAACGGTTCTGAATCTATAAAGATCCTTGCCACTGTTGATGAGGAAGGCAATCCATGTACTGCTTTCAAAGACAGCCTGACCGTGCTTGACGACGGGAATTTGGCCTTTGGCGAGGAATTTGAAGGTTCTCAAACCAATGTAAATTTAGTTAGGAGTATATGGTTTAATAAGAGCGTGGAATTGACTGTGCGGGATAGGCGCGGAACGACCTTTCAGATTAAAGGAAAACCTTACAGGTATGTTCACGCAGGGCCTCTGTTTAAGAAATTCTATTTTGCAGAAAGGGAAAAACGGGGCGCGGACTCCGAACTTGCCGGGGTATGGATTATTACGCTGGAAGAGGTAAGGAACGAGACTTATGAGGTAAGGAAAAAAGAAGAGGATGAAAGACATCCTTTCTTCAGGCACTTTGACCGTGCGTCGGTAAGGAAAATAAAATGATGGAGAAGACAGCGAAGATAAAACTCTTTCTCCTGTTTTCGGCGGTTGCCGTAGCAGTGGGCATTCTGGCAAAAGTATACATGAGCGCAACAAGCCCGTCGAGCGTCAAACTAACTGTCTACAAGCTGGAGCTTATGACCGGCGCATCGGACACAAACCCTCAGGTCTTTTTTTCGAACGCTGCAGGTCTGGAGATAGACCTCGCAAAGGGCATGAATGCGGTTATCAGGCAGGCGCAGATACCTGCTGGCACGTATAAGAGGATAAGAATGACAGTGACGAATGGGATTAAACTTAGTGTCGCAAACGCGGGCGACAACCCATGCGGAGGCGCAGCATTTACTGACCGTGTTGTCCCAATAGCCGGCGACGGGACGGACCCGAATTCGCAGGTGCAGATAAACTTTGCCGCCTATGACGACAAGGGAGGGACGTGGAGAGGCTCGCAGATTACGCATCTTATGCTCGGGGATGTAACGGTAAGCGAAAACCAGGGCACACGGGTGAAACTCAGGTTTAATACCGCTGATACGCTTTTCTGTTCAAGCGGCGCCGTGGAGATGCGGGCCCCGTGGTCTGTATCTGTCTTGCCGGGAACGCTATAGAGCCTACGACCATTCGCACATGGCCTTGATTTTTTCGAGGATGTTCTTTGCATCCATAACGCTGAGTTTTTCGATTAGGCGATTGTCGAAGATGGCGCCCATCGGTCCCGGTATTCCGAATTCCAGATAGAAAGAAAACTCCGTGGTGCCGCCACCCTTGTCGTCGAACCTATAGCCCTCTTTTATGGGAACCACGCTTTCAAAGGAGAGGCTGAAGCTTTTGTCCTTTACGTTTTCAGTTACCGTGCCCTTGCCCTCGAA
>CAKKPR010000228.1 GCA_919901705.1 Thermodesulfovibrionales bacterium
TAACAATATATATCATATCAGAATCAGAGTAATTACATACAACATGCAACGGCAGCCCGTTTAGCATTTTTCCACAAACCAGAACCCTCTGCCTCTCAGGATATTTTTCAATGATATTGCCTGTAAGCAAGACATATATAATATCCTCCGGCTCAACGCCATCTTTCTTTGCCTCAGTAATGGCGTGAGTGTAATATTCATACTTCTCGTTCTGTATAAAATTTCTTATCTTCTCAATAGTAATCAAGGGTTTCATTCCTGTTTAATAGAGATTTTCATGTTCCCTTCTGCAATCTATCGTCACTACTTTATGGGCTCGCAAAAAAAGATTAATATCTTATTCCCATTCAATCGTGCTTGGGGGCTTCGAACTTATATCGTAGACAACCCTGTTTACACCCCTGACTTCATTTATTATCCTGTTTGAGATTTTACCAAGAACGTCATATGGAATCTGTGCCCAGTCAGCAGTCATGCCGTCAACGCTGGTAACCGCCCTTACTGCAATCACGTTGTCATAGGTCCGTTCGTCTCCCATAACACCGACACTTTTTACAGGAAGCAGGACTGCAAATACCTGCCAGATTTTATCATAGAGGCCTGCTGCCCTTATCTCTTCAAGGACTATCACATCTGCCTTTCTCAAAATATCCAGCCTTGTTTTTGTTATGTCGCTTATGCATCTTATCGCAAGGCCGGGCCCCGGGAACGGGTGGCGGTTTATTACCTCATCCGGCATACCGAGTTCATGGCCCAGCACCCTTACCTCGTCTTTAAACAGTTCCCTTAACGGCTCGATGAGTTTCAGTTTCATCTTCTTTAAAAGCCCGCCGACATTATGATGGCTCTTTATTGTTGCTGACGGGCCTTTAAATGACGTGCTCTCTATAACATCAGGATACAATGTGCCCTGAGCGAGGAAGTTCACATTCTTTATCTTCATTGCCTCTTCCTCGAATACCCTTATGAACTCATTCCCTATAATCTTTCTCTTCCTCTCAGGGTCTTTAATGCCCTTGAGTTTTTTCAGGAACCTCCCAGACGCATCAACATATTTTATTTTCATATGGAAGCTTTTCTTGAGCATGCCCTCAACTTTCTTTGCCTCATCCTGCCTTAATACGCCGTTGTCGACAAATATGCATGTGAGGGCATCACCTATGGCCTCATGAACAAGGACCGCAGTGACAGCGGAATCAACGCCTCCGCTTATTCCGCATACAACCCTCCGGTTCCCGACCTTTTCCCTTATCTCTTTTTTGGCAGTTTCTATAAAAGACTTCATCGTCCATACCGGCTTGCTTCCGCATATCCTGAAAACGAAATTCCTTATTATCTCTCTGCCTTTTTCTGTATGAACTACCTCGGGATGGAACTGGAGCGCATAGAATTGCCTCTTCCTGTTTGCCATTGCCGCTACGGGAGAGTTTTCTGTATGGGCTATAGGCGTGAAGCCTGCCGGATATTTTTCTATCCTGTCTCCGTGGCTCATCCAGACTATAGTGCGGAGTTCACCCCCCCTGCTCCCCCCCTTGGTAAGGGGTGGATGGGGGGGTATGCCGCTAAATAAATCTGAGTTATCGTCAATTATGAGTTCTGCCCGGCCGTATTCCCTTTTAGCTGCCTTAGCGACCTTCCCTCCAAGCATATGCGCCATGAGCTGCATCCCATAGCATATGCCGAGGATGGGGACTCCAAGGTCGAATATCTTCAAATCAGGAATTGGAGCGCCTTTGCCATAAACGCTTGAAGGCCCGCCTGAGAGTATGATGCCCTTGGGGTCGAAATTCCTTATCTTTTCGAAAGGTGTATTGTACGGAAATATCTCTGAGTAGACATTATTTTCCCTCACGCGCCGCGCAATTAACTGGGTGTATTGAGAGCCAAAGTCCAATACAAGGATTTTATCTTCAAGCATGGTTAGTAATTATAAAAGATTAAGGGGTGAAAAGTCTAAGGGAGTCCTTCCGGC
>CAKKPR010000229.1 GCA_919901705.1 Thermodesulfovibrionales bacterium
AAGGGAAATGAAAAAAACCAAAAAACAGCTCGAAAAAATCGCTAAAGGCATCAAACTCCTCATCCTTGATGTTGACGGGGTGATGACAGACGGGAGTATTATCCTTGACAACGAAGGTAACGAGTATAAGTCCTTTCATGTACGTGACGGCCATGGGATAAAGATGCTTGTCAGAGCAGGTATTGTAGTTGCAATAATCACGGGAAGGCAGTCAAAGGTTGTCGAAAGAAGAGCACAGGAACTTGGGATTGCAGAGGTCTTTCAGAGATGCCATGACAAACGAGTTGCCTATAATCAACTCATTGAAAAATATTCGGTTAAAGATGACGAGATAGCCTATATCGGTGACGATATAGTAGATATATCCCTTCTGAAAAAGGCAGGCCTTTCAGTGGCTGTTGCAGAAGCTGAGAATGAAGTTAAAAGCGCTGCCATGATGACAACAAAAAATAGAGGCGGCAGGGGAGCGGTCAGGGAGGTATGTGATTTTCTTCTTAAGGCAAAGGGTCTCTGGAAGGATATTATAGATGAGTACTCCAAAACTTAACCTTCCTACAATTCTTACTTTAAGCAGGATTATCCTTATCCCTGTGTTTATTGCTGTTGTTTACCAGCATCCGTTCTGGGGCGCAATAGTATTCAGCATAGCTTCCATAACGGATTTTCTTGACGGCTACTTTGCAAGGCGTTCCGGCCAGGTAACAAAGTTCGGCATTATCCTTGATCCTCTGGCAGATAAATTTCTTGTTATTTCAGCCCTTGTGGTTTTGGTAGATATGGCGAGGCTGTCTGCCTGGATGGCGATAGTTATCATTGTCAGGGAATTTCTTATAACCGGCCTTCGGGTTGTTGCCCTTTCAAAAGATATAATCATCCCGGCTGAAATGGGCGGAAAATTAAAGATTGGCGCCCAGATAACTGCTATATTATGCCTCATACTGGTGGGCAGTTTTTTTGATAATCTTCCGCTGGACTTATACGATATCGGCAGCGCATTTGTCTGGGTTGCCCTTGTACTTTCTGTAGTCTCAGGCATCCAATATACAGTCTCTTTCTGGAAAAAGATATGATAAAAATATCACTGCTGATAATCTTTTCATTTGTCCTCGGCTCGATTCCCTTTGGCGTTATAATCGCAAAGGCTAAAGGCCTTGACCTGAAAAAGGTTGGAAGCGGGAATATAGGCGCAACAAATGTCCTTAGAACCTTAGGCAAGGGCGCTGCTGCCATGACTCTGCTGGGTGATATGTTAAAGGGCGCCGCTGCCGTAGCAATCGGGACTTACTTATCTGCGGGAGCTGCTTACGAAGGGATAATGGGGATCTCCGCCATACTCGGCCACAATTTTTCTCTCTTCCTCGGCTTCAAGGGTGGAAAAGGCGTTGCCACAAGTATTGGCGTTTTGTTAATTTATTCTCCACAAATTGCTATATTTACACTTATAATATGGCTGGTAGTAGTACTCATGACAAAACATTCTTCTTTGGGGGCAATTATGTCATTTGGGCTTTTGCCGGTAAATGTCTGGTTATTTGATTATTCAAAGGTGAAATTAATCACCTCAGCCGTAATTACAATTTTAATCTTATCAAGGCATATTGGAAATATAGAGAGACTCGTAAAAGGGACTGAAAAAAAGATTGGAGAGCAGCATCGGAGCAATTAAAAATTCAAAAATGTTGTCATTGCGAGGAATGAAATGACGAAGCAATCTAAGTTTTTCAATGAGCTGCAAGCTGTGAGATTGCTTCGCTCCGCTCGCAATGACATTTTTTACGAAGGCGTCAAAAATATTTTCTCCCTTAAATTTGCATTTTTAATTTTAATTTTTGCATTTTTCGCAATAGCGCTGCCATCCTTTGCAGAAATCGCAGGCCCGGCCCCGCGAGATGTTTATGAAGCAAGGCTTGACAGCGGCCTGAAAAACACTGAGCCATATTCTTATGCCTTAATTAAAAAAGCGCAGGCTGACCCATCCAATGCAAAACGCCTTTTAACAGAGGCAATAAAATATTCCCCGGATCTTCCGGCTGTATATTTTGAAATGGCAAGGATAAGCTTCTCGCTTTCTCCGGAGGGCATATTTGAAGGCCTCAATTATATGATAGAAGGCATCAGGGCTTATGAAAGAAATTTCTGGTGGCTGGTAAGTATCGCCGGGCTGGCATTTATCAGCCTCACGTCTTCATTTATTGTTGTACTTTTATTGGTTGCAGGCATAAGGTTTTTCATAGATTCACCACTCTTGTCACATGACATTATAGAAAACAAGAAGAAGTCTTTAATTATCCTGTCTCTCGTCCCTCTTTCTCTTGCAGGCCCTTTATTTTTTATCGTAGGCACGATATGCCTCCTGGGGCTATATTTCAGCAGGGTGGATAAAACCGTTGTATATGCATCCGTATTATTCCTTTTGTTATCGCCCTTTTTGCTGCGCATAACAAATATTTTCCTTTCGGCAGCTTCTCCTGAACTCAGGGCCAGCGTTGCTGTAAATGAGAACAGGGATAACAAACATGCCCTCTCCGCCCTCAAGGGCAAAAATGATTTTGTCTCTCTTTTTTCATACGGGCTTGCGCTTAAAAGAGAAGGGCATTATGAAGAGGCAATAGCAGTTTATAAAAATATTTCACCATCATCTCCTGACCCGCGGGTTTATGTAAACCTCGGGAATTGTTATTACGCCATTAATGACATCGCTGCCGCGGCAGATTTTTATAAAAAATCACTGGAGATGAAGCCGTCGGCTGCAGCATATTATAATCTGAGCCAGATTTCCCGGGAAAAGTTTGATTTTGTAAAAGGCGAGGAGTATTTTATTGAAGCAACAAAACTAAACAGGGAAGCCGTATCAAGTTTTGCCGCAAACTCAAAAAGAGATCCAAACCGCTTTCTTATGGACGAGACCCTTCCATTATTCGTCTTATGGAAATACGCGGACAGCAGAGCCCAGGAATTGATAAAAATCTCCTTATTAAACTCAGCCCTTACAGTTCTGATTGCAATAATCTTAATCGTGCTGTTTTACCTGCTTGGCTCCAAAGTGAAAGGCAGGGCGTACAGATGCAAGAGGTGCAACTCTATACTCTGCGACAAATGCGGGAAAGAACTGCTATGGGGACAGATGTGCGCCCAATGCTACAAATCCCTGGTTAAATTCGACGGGCTCGATTCAAGGGTAAGAGTAGCAAAATTGTTGGAGGTTCAGGAACTTCAGACGAAAAAAAGAACCATAATCAGGATTCTTTCATTAACTCTCCCGGTAATAGCCTATATCTATGCTGGGAAAATTCTGGAGGGAAGCCTATTTCTGTGGTCATTCCTCTTTCTGCTGATTTTAATATTACTGAGTCCTTTTTTTCATACAGGTCTTTCCTTTTTCTCCCATGGTTGGTTAACCATTCCGTCACTGGCATTGATGGTTGTCTTATTCTTTATTTCCGGCATCGTTGTAAGGAGGAGGCTTAACAGAGGATGGCTTTAGAGGGCTCTTTAAAAGAGTTTGGTCTTGCAGACATATTACAGCTGATATATTTCCAGCGCAAGACAGGCATTCTTACGCTTGAAGGCAGGATGGACAAGGTTCGTCTCCTGTTTTACGAAGGCAATATTGTGTTGGCAGACTCAAAAAGAAGGGTTGAGGCAAATCGTCTCGGCAAGGTGCTTGTAAAAAAAGGGATATTAAAAGAGGAAGACCTTCAGAAAGCCCT
>CAKKPR010000230.1:0-1660 GCA_919901705.1 Thermodesulfovibrionales bacterium
TGTCAATTTTATTTCACAAAAAAGCTTATTTCTGCTACACTTGTTCTGTCGCTTAATAACATTGTTATGGCTCATGATTAAACGAAAGTTGATAAAAAAATGAATTTGAAGAACATCGTACATAGTGCAGTTCAGCTATTAAATAATGAAAATGGATATTACTATTATAATTTTGAAAAAGAAAAAGATAAGTCAGGAAATGAAAGAATAAAAGCCGACACTAGCACACTTAATTTATTAATAATTTGTGTTACGGTACTATTTGTAACCATCTTGCTTTTAGCTTACCAAGCCAAATTATTTTCACATGCCATTGTATTTTTGATTGTTTTATCATTTCTGATATTTATGGGCTATTCCCTAAGAGTAGCCAGGTCCGCTTCAAAAAATGTTCATATTAATAAAATTTTATTCGTACTTCTTGTGCTCTGTTTAGTGTTACTGTGTTATAGCATCAGTGACATACTGAATATAGGGAAAATTTTATTACAAAATAAATTGCCATAACAACCGGCTCGACCCGACACGGATTAACCGTGTCTGATTTTTCACAGGCTGGTTGCCCATGCAGGTCAGCCAGAGCGTTAGAGGAACAGTTTATCATTGCCCGGTAGAGCGGATGAGCGATTCCTTTGACCACTTATAGGAGGTATTGTCATGGGCAGTTTCCTAAAGCGACTATTTGGCGGTCGGTCTGACTCGGATAAGTTGAAGCGACTATTAGAGACTGAAGCAGAGAAACGCAAGTCTGAGAATCGGAGGTGGGCTGAGGACATGGGCGTGGTACTAGAAGACGTGGAGGGAATACTATCGGCGGCCAGGAATGGGACCGAGGCCGATTTCAAGAAATTCCTGACCAAGGAGCCTCGGTTGGTTAGGTATTGTTCCAGGGACGGAACTCTTTTACATATTGTTTGTGGATACATCATGAATAAGCAAACAGTTGTACACGCAATGGCCGAGGCACTTCTGGAAGCTGGAGTGGACGTCAACGCTACGGATGATCAGGGTTGGACTGCTTTGCACAATGTGGTCGGCTTTTCCAGCCTCTTGGATGTTGCGCAGCTTTTGCTCGCCCACGGGGCAAATGTCCACGCTACCGGGAAGAATGGACGCGCTCCTATTCACTTAGCGACACCTGTAACGATGATTGAGCTTCTGCTAAAGAATGGCGCTGACATTAACACGAAGGACAATGCAGGGCATACCCCCTTAGACGGTTTGCTTTTCCATTTGGCCGGCGCTCTGCGAGGACAGAGGCACATGGAGGGAGATAGTCACGTTACGCTCTTTGTGAGGGAACGCGGCGGCGTGTCACCAATGGAGGAAGCCACCCGAGCCGCCTACGATAAACTCCCTGAAGACGCGAAACTCGCTTTGACGTTGCGCTGGTCAGGGAAACATTGGGGAGTATTAGCTGGCGGCGGTGATGACGTTGAGAGAGCAGAAGTGAGGAAAATCGGGCAGTACCTTTACGAGCATGGGGGTATGGCTAGGATGCTGAAGGTCCACCGTCGCGTCGTTGAGCTTGGCGGAGATGGGCGTTATCTATAGTTCACATGGCACGGGATCGGCGAGTGGATGGGATAGTCCACTTTATACCAAGGCATCCTCTAACATAGAAAACTAGAAAACATAAGAAAACTGGAAAAATGAGGGA
>CAKKPR010000230.1:1760-5649 GCA_919901705.1 Thermodesulfovibrionales bacterium
GGAAAAATGAGGGACAGCGACCGTTAAAAACTAAGTAAGCCGCAATTTTTATCTGTCATTCCCGCTTGTCAGTTAGCGGGTCACTTCAGCGACTCGTCCGCACTCGGCGGACTCGCCGAGGAGAGCCGAGGCGAGAAATCCAGTTTTTAATTATCCTTCTGGATGCCAGCTAAAGGAATTCGGACATGACGAATGTGGAAAAAAGAGAAAATAGTGATAACTGTTAGAGCGGGTTCAGGTCAGACGGCATCAGACCAGAGGGAAGCTGCAAAATTCCTCATTCGTTAAACCATCTGATTTTGTTATACTAATATCATGAAACCCACTGTCTACATTGAAACAAGCGTTATCAGCTATCTTACCGCCAAGCCGAGCAGAGACCTTATAATAGCCGCTCACCAGCAGATTACCATTGATTGGTGGGAAACCTCCCTGACAAAATTCGATGCTTTTGTTTCTCCTGTAATTTTAGAGGAGGTTTCAAGGGGTGATTCTGAAGCTTCCCGTTTGAGACTTGAAAAGATATCCTCTTTTCCTGTTTTGGAGATCAACCCCGATGTATTTAATTTGGCAGAACTTTATTTTTCGAGGCTGGACATTCCTGATAAGGCAAGAGCGGATGCTTATCACATTGCTTTGGCATCATGGCATGGTTTGGATTATTTAGTTTCGTGGAATTGCACGCATATTGCGAATGGAAGGGTAAGGATGATAATAGAAGAAATAAATTCATCTCAGGGTATAAGAACCCCGGTTATTTGTACGCCGGAGGAGCTAATGGAGGTTTAAATGATACATGACCCGATTGTCAAAGAGGTTCGCAGGGTAAGGAAAGAGATTGAAGATGAATGCCGGAACGACCCGAAAGAATATTTCGATCATGTTCAAAAAATACAGGGAAAATACAGGGATCGCCTTGTTTCCCGCAAGCCGAAACCTGCATTAAAACTGGCTAAGGCAGTTTAAAACAATTTCTACGGCCTGATATTCTTAATGCCTGCAAGTGTTTTATCGAGGCTGTCTTTGTCTTCGACATTGAAGGTTATTGCCTCCGGAACTATCCTTTTGATAAGGCCTGAAAGAACCTTGCCGGGTCCTGCTTCTATAAAAACATTAATCCCTGATGCAGCAATTGTCTTTATAGAGTCTTCCCACAGAACAGGGCTGTTGAGTTGTTTTACCAGAGATGCCTTTATGCCATCAACAGTTGTGAGGAATATTGCGTCCGCGTTACTTACAATTGGAATCTCAGGGGCCTTCATCTCAATATTTTCAAGAAAAAGGGATTCAGCGAGTTTGTTTGAAGCGTTTTCCATCAGCCTGCAGTGAGAAGGCGCGCTTACCGCTAAGGCTATTGCCCTTTTAGCCCCAGCTTCTTTTGCAAGTGCCATTGCTTCTTCAACAGCAGCTTTTTCACCTGCTATAACAATCTGACCGGGGCAGTTATAGTTAGCCGGAGCGACATAGCCTGATTTGACAGAGAGGCATATATCATTCAGTTTGTCTTTATCCAGTCCGAGGATTGCAGCCATAAGCCCTTTGCCTTCAGGAACTGCCTCCTGCATTAATTTGCCGCGCTTTTCTGTAAACCTGACGGCGTCATCAAATGAAAAGACTGATGCTGCTACGAGCGCTGAATATTCTCCGAGGCTGTGTCCGGCAACAACAGAGGGTTTTATATCATGCATCTTTAAAGCTGTATAGGATGCCATGCTCGCTACAAGCAGGCATGGCTGAGTCCTGTATGTCTTGTTCAGTTCATTAACCGGGCCATTAAAACTCAACTCAGCAACGTTATAACCGAGTGCATCAGATGCCTGCTTATAAAGAGTTTTTATCTCTTCAAAGTTCTCATGCAGATTTTTTCCCATGCCGACATTTTGTGAACCCTGCCCGGGAAAGACGAATGCTATTTTCACGATTTTGCCTCTTTTATCTTCTTTATGAGCATAGGAATTATTTTATAAAGGTCGCCGACTATCCCGTATGATGCGACATTGAATATCGGGGCCTCAGGATTTTTGTTTATGGCAATAATAATGTCAGATGACTGCATGCCGACCATATGCTGAACAGCTCCGGATATTCCGCATGCTATATAAATCTTTGGACAGACTGTCTTGCCTGTCTGTCCTACCTGATGCCTGTATGGAATCCAGCCTTCATCAACCGCTGCCCTTGATGCTGCAACAGTAGCGTCGAGTGTTTCAGCGAGTTCGAAAAGCAGATTAAAACCTTTTGCATTTCCAAGACCTCTTCCTCCTGCAACAATGATATCAGCTTCCTGAAGATTGACTTTGCATTCAGACGCATCCTGCACTGTTTCTATGACCCTTGTCCTGCATGGGAGATTCTCTGCAGGGGCAGAAATAATTTCACCTTTCCTGTCAGGCAGGTATTCACCTTTTTTCATGACCCTGGGCCTTACCGTGGCTATCTGGGGACGGTTGTTCGGGCACAGTATTGTGGCCATTATGTTCCCGCCGAATGCAGGGCGTATCTGCATTAGTTTGCCTGTATCCTTGTCTATTTCCAGAGATGTGCAGTCTGCTGTAAGGCCTGTCCTTAGTCTTGCCGCAACCCGTGGAATAAACGAGCGGCCTATGGGCGTTGCCCCTGCAAGGACTATCTCGGGTTTATGTTCTCTTATCAAATTTACAAGCAGCCTTGAATAAGGTTCGTCATTAAATTTTTCGAATATCCTGTCAGGTGAATGATATACCTTATCCGCTCCCCATTTTATGAGTTCCTCTGCCTCGTCCTGTGTTGAACCGAACAGTACCGCAGAAAGTTCTGCCTTAAGTTCATCGGCAAGTCTTCTGCCTGCGCCGAGCAATTCCAGTGCAACAGGCGCAACTTTCCCTTCGCGTTGCTCTGCGAATATCCAGACGCCTTTTCCCTCTTGAACCTTTTGTCCTTCCTGATTTTCCGGAACTTCTTTTATAGCGCCTTCAGGACATGCAGGTAAACATGCCATGCATATCTGGCAGTATTCATTGATAAATGCCTTGCCCTCTTTCATTTCTATGGCAGTGAAAGGGCATACGCTTATGCATGTCTCGCAAGCAGTGCATTTTTCCCTGTCAACAATTATAGACATCTTAGCCTCTTTAACTCTTCTGCCAGCTGGCTGACCTGTTCTTCAATGCTTCCATGAAGCATTTTCCTGTCTGTCCTTGCGTCAGGCGCAAAGATGTTTTTTACCTGCGTGGGAGAACCTTTAAGCCCTGTATCTTTTTCATCAACGCCTATGTCCTGATGCCCGAATTTTTTAATCTCTGCCTTTTTGGCAGCCATCTTGCCTTTTAAAGAAGGAAGTCTTGGCGTATTCAATTCCTTCACCACTGTTAAAAGTACAGGCAGTGTTGATTCAACTATGTCATAACCTTCATCCATGAGGCGCTGGACCCTGATAGAATCTGTTTTAATATCTTCGATTTTTCTTATATATGCAATATGCGGGATGTTCAGAAACTCGGCAATCTCAGGGCCGACCTGAGCTGTATCGCCGTCTATTGCCTGTTTGCCGCAGATGATTATGTCTGCCCCGATTTTTGCTATTGCCTTAGAGAGTGTATATGCAGTTGCCCATGTGTCAGAGCCTGCAAAGGCCCTGTCGCTTAAAAGCACGGCATCGTCAACTCCCATTGATATTACTTCCCGTAAAGCTGATTCAGCCTGAGGAGGCCCCATTGTCAAAGCAGTGACCTTGCCCTTGGTAATATCTTTTATATGGAGAGCTGCCTCAACAGCATGCATGTCGTAGGGATTGATTATAGTCGGGACCCCATCTCTTATGAGGGTGTTGGTTTCAGGGTTTATCCTTACCTCTGCGGTATCAGGCACCTGCTTTATGCAAACAACAATATTCATCTTTTAACCGCTCTTC
>CAKKPR010000230.1:5749-8088 GCA_919901705.1 Thermodesulfovibrionales bacterium
CTCATCCCCTCTTTCATGGCTTGTTCCCTGATTTCATCTGCTAATGCCTTCTTTGCAATAAGGGTTTTTACGGGCTTGCTCCCGATTAAAAGCTCATGTATTCCGGTCCTGCCCCTGTATCCTGTGTTATTGCAGTTATCGCATCCCTTGGGTTTATGGAGCATAAACTTGTCTGTATATTCTATGCCAAGTTCAGGGAAATAAGCGCCATAGGCTTTTGAAAGATAATCAAACTCATCTTTTGCCGGATGGTACGGTTCTTTACAATCTTTGCATAATGTACGCACAAGACGCTGAGCCAATATGCATAATATTGCATCTGCAAAATTAAAAGGGTCTATCCCCATATCAATAAGACGCACGACAGTTTCAGCTGCGCTGTTGGTATGCAGCGTGCTGAAGACAAGATGCCCCGTCAAAGACGCTTCAACGCCTATTGAAGCTGTTTCGTGGTCTCTCATTTCTCCGACCATAATAACATCAGGGTCTGCCCTCAGGAATGCGCGCATGGCCCTTGCAAAGTCCAGTTCTATCTTTGGTTTTACCTCAAGCTGGCGAAGGCCTTCCTGTGTTATTTCAACAGGGTCTTCGGCTGTCCAGATTTTTCTTGCAGGAGTATTTATGTATCCAAGGGCTGAATGCAGTGTAGTGGTCTTGCCCGAACCGGTGGGCCCAACCACAAGCACCATTCCATAGGGGCTTGAGATTATTTCCTTAAAGTTTTTATAATTCCATTCTGAAAGATTCAGCGCCTCCAAAGACATTAGTTCACTTGAGCCGAGCAGCCTGAGCACAACGTCTTCTCCGCCTACTGTCGGCAGTGTTGCGACGCGCAGTTCGATAACCTTGTCTTTGAAAATAAATTTGATCTTGCCGTCCTGGGGCATTCTTTTTTCAGCGATATCAAGGCTGGACATGATCTTTATTCTTGAAACAATCGGCCTGCTGTGGGTAAACGGCACCTCAAGATGTTTTATGCATACGCCGTCGATCCTGAACCGTATGGATGTTGTCTTTTTTGCCTTGCTTGGCTCGATATGGATATCCGATGCGCCTTTTTCGTATGCATCTATAATTATCTGATTGACCAGCCTTACTATGGTGCTTTCATTTTCATCGATTGCCTCTCCCGTCTCTGCTTCGGTTTCGCCTGCTTCTTTTACATTCATCTCGGCAAGGATATCAGTGAGTGAACCCGGGGCCACATCTCTGGAATCCATTTCGAGGGTCTGGAGAAACTTGAGTATATCGTCCTTTAAGGCTATCTGATATTCGATCTCTCTTGCCCTTATCAGGCTTTTAATTTCCATAACCTTTGGGTCTTTTGGGTTGTCAATTATTATGACTGCTTTATCATTGGTAACTGACAGCGGGACCCATAAGGCTTTTTTCAAATAGGGTAAATTTATTCCTTTAAGCAGTTCCTTTGGAATAAATATGTTAGTGCTGTATTCAACAAATTTGCATCCGTAAAACTGGCTTAATGAAGAGCCGATATCTTTTTTCTTTACCTTGTAGTTTTCCATAAGGATTGTTTCGACGTCTTTTTTCTGCTCCCGCGCAGCTACCATGGCTGCCTTTAATTCATTATCCATAATTATGTTATGACTTATGAGGTAGTCAAAACGGGTTGTATGAATCATCTTGAACTGGTTTCTGAAGGCGATCCCCAATACCCGCGCAATTTCAATAATGACTTTCTCATCCAATTTGGTAAAGGCGGCTGAGCTTTTTTTGTTAATCAGCTGTATAACTCCGAGCAGTTTATTTTCAAAGGGTATGGGACCGGCCAGCACCTGTTTTGTTCTGAACCCTGATTTTTCGTCCCAACTCTTGTTGAAATTCAGCTGGGGATCTATTTTCGCCAGTTCCGCATCGTTATACACGTCTGCAATGTTTATCATCTTGCCTGAGTGTGCTGTATAGCCGGCAAGGCTGGTTGGAGATATCGGAACCCTTATCTCCTTGATGCCACTGCCAATAAGATATTTGGAAACGAGTTCTTTCTTTGAGGTATCAGTGAGGTATATGGTGATCCTTTCGGCGTCAAAGAGGCTTAAAATGTTATCACTGAGTTTGATCAGGATTTCTGTAATATTGTTGGCTGCGTGGATGCTGTTGGCTACATATTTGACTTTTTCATTGAATTGGATCTGCCTTTGCAGTTCCTGCAGCTTGTCTGCTTCTGTTTTGGTTTGAGTGGCCATATTATTTGTCCCCTCTCTCGGCTTTTAATTTTTTAAAAACCCTGATGCCTGAGATATTATACCATATACCATTTAAGCGCTTATATCTGTTGGGCCGATCAGGAGGCTTGGGGCGCCAATGTTGCCATAGAA
>CAKKPR010000231.1 GCA_919901705.1 Thermodesulfovibrionales bacterium
CTGCCGGGAATGCTTGTTTCCGCGCCTCTTAAAAACCAGACAGCAAAGGGAATAATCTTAAGTAAATCTTCACCCCCTGCCCGCTATACGCTACACGCTATACGCCCTATAACCGACATCCCTGGCGAAGCTCCAATGCTTGAACCGCCTTTATTAAAACTGCTTGACTGGATGTCAGATTACTATATTGCAAACAAGGGCGTTGTGTTGAAGAATATGCTTCCGAAAGAGGCATTCAAGAAAGTAAAGGCAAGGGAAGCCCAGGGCAGAGAGCAGGGGGCAGAGAGCACAGAGCAGAGGCCGTTGGATGAAATTGAAGAAAATATAATTTCAGCAATTAACGGGTCTGTTGTAAACAAAGAATACAAAACATTTCTTCTTCATGCGCCGACATCTTTTTATGAGATAGCATTTATCAGGAAGCTCCTTCAAACACGCCAACAGGGGAGCGCAATAATCCTTGTCCCTGAGATTGTGCATACAAGCTACATTGAACCATTTATAAGGGAGATTGCCGGTGAGAAGCTCTGCATACTTCATAGCGGTATGAGCCATGGCCAGCGTTCAGCCACAATCGAAAAAGTCCTTTCCGGGAAATGCAATGTAGTGCTCGGAACAAGGGCCGCGGTTTTTGCACCCTTAAAAAATGTATCCCTGCTCCTGGTTATGCAGGAACACAGCAGTTCATACAAGACAGAAGAAGGATTGAGATATAATGCAAGGGATGTTGCTGTAATGAGGGGTTATCTTGAAAAGGCAACGGTTGTATTATCCTCAATATGCCCGTCTCTTGAGTCAATCTACAATGTAAAGCAGAACAAGTATGCATTCCTGAAGCCTGAGGCATCTGTCCAGAGGCCAAAGATAAGAATATTGAATATGTATAATGAAAAACAGCCTGCCCAGAACATATCCAAGACCGTGATTGATGCAGCATCATATGCTATCAAAAAAAATGAACGGATTATGTTTGTCATTAACCGGAAAGGGTATTCATTGCTCACCTGCAAAGAATGCGATAATACAGAAACCTGCAACAGTTGCGGTATTCCATTGATTTTTCATAAGGATGATAAGACTCTCAGGTGCCATTACTGCGGCTTTAGCTCTCTGCCTCCTGAAAAGTGCAAAAAATGCGGCAGCTTCAAGATTGAACTCATCGGCACAGGCATACAGAGGGTTGAGGAGAATATAAAAAAACTTTTCAATATTGACCCTGTCAGGCTCGACAGCGACAGGATAGAAAAGAAGGCCGGCCTTTCAGAGATGATAAAAGGCGAGACCATAGTCCTCGGGACAAAACTGATGACGAAAAGACTGACGTCACAAGACGGATTTGATATGGGCGCTGTCCTGAATGCTGATATATATATAAACCTGCCTGACTTCAGGGCCATAGAAAAGGCATACCAGGAATTGTCTGCCGTAGCTGACAAGATAAAGCCCATGGGCAGGGTGTTTATCCAGACAAGAATGCCCCGGAACTATCTGTTTAAATTTATCAGAAACTATGATTATGCCGGGTTTTGCGAAGAAGAACTCTCAAAAAGGAAAGAAATGTCATATCCTCCATATTCGAAAATTGTGCTTATTACTTTTAAAGGCAGTGATTACGATGATAACAGGGTGGCAGCTGTTATAAAAAGGCTTGCTGAAGATAATAAAGACCTGGAGATTCTCGGGCCTTCAGTCTTAATGAGCAGAAAAGGCCTCAAGGAACGGACCATGCTCATAAAAACCACATCAAAGACAAAACTTTATTCTTCCGCAAAAGAATTTTTAAAGCTTGCCGAGGGATGCAAGAATCTAAAAATAAGCATTGCTGTTGACCCCTGAGCGCTTATCTGATTTACCCCGTTAGAAGGGCGAATGTCTTCTAACGGGGTTTATTA
>CAKKPR010000232.1 GCA_919901705.1 Thermodesulfovibrionales bacterium
GAGACATCCTTATCCACTCAAGCTCGCGCTGCAGCGTCTTCTGCCTTTCGCTCTCTGTTTTTTCTTCCTGCTCCAGCCGGTTTTTCTTTTGTTCGAGCCATGAAGAATAATTGCCTTTCCACGGGATTCCCTCGCCGCGGTCTAGAGTAAAACATAGGGACACTTCCCCTATATTTTCATACTTCTTAACTGCAAACATTTCCCTCTCCCAAAACCTGCCAGCATTATAAGCAAAAAAAAACGCAATAGTTCACTAGTGCAAAAGTCAAAAGCTCAAAAGTCTGCAAGTGCGGTCGCCATGGAGACTCTCCGCTGAAGCTACGAGAAGCGAGGAAGCGAGAAAGCGGGCAAGAGCGCAGACAGGTTGGTTTTGGAAACAGGACATTTCTATTTTGGTTTGACAAACTGCAAAAAAAATATGGCAAGAAAATTGAATTTGTAATATAATGTTATAGAATTACTTTAAAGTAAAGGAGACAACTATGGGTAAAAGAATAAGTTTTACAACCTTTTTATTCGGTTTGATTTTTATTTTTGCCTTTTCTATAGCATACAGCCAGGAAATGGAATATAAAGAATACAAAGTAATGAAAGGTGATACCCTATGGGATATCTCTACAAAGGAAATACAGGACCCCTTCCTCTGGCCGAAGATATGGAAGGAAAACCCTGAAATAAAAAACCCTGACAGAATTAGTCCTGCTCAGACGATAAAGATTCCACTGAGACTCTTACAAAAGGAACAGCCCTTAGAAGAAGTTACAGCGGAAAAAGCAGCTGCAATACCGGAACCGGTAAAGGAAGAGCAAAAGAAAGAAGTGCCGCAAAAGGCAGTTGAGAAAAAGATAGAACCTGTTAAAAAGAATTATCTTGCCGATAAGGATCTGCTGATAGCAAGCGGTTATATTACAGATTATATTACAAAAAGGATAGAGAGTGTCGGCAAAATAAGCGGCGCTCCTACAGGAAGGACGATGTTTGGAAATAATGACTATATGTACATCAAGACAAACACCCCGGCAAATGCAGGCGATAAATTTCATGTAATACGCCCATCTGCCCTTATAAAGCATCCGAAGACAAAAAACAAGATGGGCTATCTCATTTCAGTCCTCGGAACCGTAAAGGCTATTGAAACAGAAAATGGCATGACAAAGGCGGTAGTCACAAAAGCCTACGGTGAAATGCGCACAGGGGACCTGCTTGATGCTTTCTATGAAATCGAACCTGTGATGGAAGAAGATGAACATCGGAAACCCGATGTCAGCGGATTTATAGTTGCGGCGCAAAAGATGAAAAGCATCAGCGCTTTCCTTGACATACTGTTTATTGACAAGGGCAGCAGCGACGGGCTCGAAATAGGAGACCTGCTGAAAACTATATCCTTTGACAAGCTTAATAAATCACGGACGATCGGTGTTATTCAGATTATAAATCTAAAGGGTTCGACAGCATCCGCAATTGTAAGAAAAAGCGAATCTTCTATCAGCATAGGCGACGAGGTAACGGGTTTAAAGTAGTTAGCTCATTGCTGTTGGTGTTTGCTGTTAACTACGATAAGCCCTTATTGTTGGCTATGTAGTCAGAATTTTAAGGGCCTTAAGCCTGCTTGGGTGTTTTAGTTTGCGGAGCGCCTTGGCCTCTATCTGACGCACTCTTTCACGTGTAATAGAGAGATGTCTTCCCACCTCTTCAAGGGTATGGTCTCTTTCAGCCCCGATACCGAATCTCATCCTTATAACCCTTTCTTCTTTGGGAGTGAGGGTTTTCAATACTTGCTGCATCTGCTCTGATATCTCATTCCTCTCTGCATCAGAATACGGCGAGGGGCTGTTCTTATCACCGATAAAATCTTCGAGCTCAGTATCTTCATCGCCAACCGGTGTCTGTAATGCTATAGGGTCCTGTATTGCGCGAAATACCTCTTCGACCTTTCGTGTCGGCACCTCAAGTTTTTTTGCTATCTCCTCATTGGTAGGCTCCCTGCCCAGCATCTGTGTCAACTCCCTGGACGCCTTTGTCACCCTGTTATAAAATTCCATCATGTGCACAGGGACCCTTATTGTTTTTGTCTGGTCAATTAAGGCCCTTGTTATGGCCTGTCTTATCCACCATGTTGCATAAGTTGAGAACTTAAAACCCTTCTCATACTTAAATTTATCAACAGCCTTCATAAGACCGATATTGCCTTCCTGTATGAGGTCAAGGAGAGGCAAACCTCTTCCTACATAATTCTTGGCAATGTTAACAACCAGCCTGAGGTTTCGGGTTATAAGTTCGTTCTTTGCTTCCATAGCAAGCGCCCTTGCCTTTGAAATACGGCCCCAGAGAGATTTAAATTCATCGACCTTTATCCCTATCTCGGATTCAACTTTTTTATATTCCTGCTGCACTTCCTTTGCAAGCACCTCAAGTTTTTGGGTATTTATCCGCTTCTTCTGCTTCTCGCTGATCGCTTTTTTGAACTCTTTTAAAGAACCATACTTGGGAATCTTCCTGTCTGTCAAAATAACAGCCCTCATCAGCTCATCCAGCCTTGCTATTGTCCTCAGAAGCAGTTCATCGGCCCTCTCCTCTTCAGGGATAGGCTCTTCATCTTCTTCGATCACTGCCTCGCCCTTTTTATAAATCGGCAGCGCGGTAACTATACCTTTTATTATTTCCTTGCCTTCTTCAAGCCTCTTTGCAAGTTCTGTCTCTTCATATCTGGTAAGTATGGATATATCACCCATTGAATGGAAATATGCCTGGACAAGGTCTTCTGTCTTTTCATATTCTTCAAGTTCTTCTTCCGGTTCTTCCTCGGCAGAGGCGCCTTCTTCGTGGTCTACAACCTTTACGCCCATATCCTGCAGAAGGTCCATCAGGTCTTCTAATTCATCAGGGGAGAAAAATTCAGAGGGAAGTGCGTCGTTTATCTCGTCATAGGTAAGAACTCCTCGTCTCTTACCGATTTCGAGTATTTCTTCAAATATATCTCTTTCTCTCATTTTGCTCCTTAACAGCTTAAAACAAAAAAATTAAGAAATCTCTTCTTAATTCAAATTCTACTCTTTTTTTATTATTTGGCAAGAGGGTCGAGGGAAATAAAACTATTTTTATTTTTTTAACAGTTTTTATCCCTGCCTTTGACAACAGAAGGAAATTAAAAATAAGGGTCAAGCCTCACGGTCTATTAGTACTGGTCAGCTGAAT
>CAKKPR010000233.1 GCA_919901705.1 Thermodesulfovibrionales bacterium
AGTTTGCCTTTAACAACAAAGACTTTTTTTATTGCCTTATGTCCTGTTGCCTCTTTTATCTTTGGTTCCTCAAGTGCCTTTTGTTTAATATCCTCATCAGAAAGTCCGGTTGGTATCGTGAGTTTTGCCTTTACCTTACCGTTAACCTGTATTACAAGCTCAATCTTATCTTCCTTTGTTATCTCTTCATCCCATGAAGGCCAGCCCTGCTCAAGGATGCTTGATTTGTTCCCGATTGTTTCCCATAGTTCTTCTGCAATATGAGGAGAGAATGGCGAAAGAAGCAGCAACAAAGTCTCTATGCTGAATCTGAATACCTTCCAGTCTTCATCTGTCTTTGGTTCAAAGGATGTTATATCATTCACAAGCTCCATCAATGCTGCAATTGCAGTATTGAAATGATATTCCCGCTCCATGTCATTTGTTACGCGCTTAATGGTCTGATGGGTCTTGCGTAGAAGGCTGAGAGCTGAGAGCTGAGAGCTTGACAGCTCTTCAATTTTGAATCTTGAATTTTGAATTTGGACTTTATTTTTATACAAAATTCCCCAAATCCTGTTCAAAAATCTGTAAGAGCCGTCTACCCCCTGGTCAGACCATTCAAGGTCTCTTTCGGGCGGCGCAGCAAAGAGTGAAAACAGCCTTGATGTATCAGCGCCGTATCTGTTTATGAGATGGTCAGGGTCGAGCACATTTTTTTTGGATTTTGACATCTTCTCAACCCTTCCTCTTTCAACCGGCTTTCCGCATCTTGTGCATTTATCTTCCTTAACTTCTTCGGGGAAGAGCCATCCATGTTCGGGGCATTTAAGCGTTTCCTTGCATACCATGCCTTGCGTGAGGAGATTTGTAAAAGGTTCGTCAAAACCCATTATGCCAATATCTTTTATAACCCGCGTGAAAAATCTTGAATAAAGAAGATGCAAGACCGCATGTTCCACTCCGCCTATATACTGGTCAACAGGCATCCAGTAACCGAGTTGAGAGTTGCCCGCCTCGGACGGGTTCGCCTGAGGCGAAAGAGTTGAGAGTTGAGAGTTAAAATCAATATTTCCTTTTCCAAAACAGTAAGCGATGAAATACCATGATGAATCAACAAATGTATCCATTGTGTCTGTCTCGCGTCTTGCTTTTCCTTTGCATTTCGGACAGGGCACATTCAGAAATTTTGCAGACTCTTTCAATGGCGAGCCGCCGGTGCCTGTGAATTTCACGTCTTCAGGAAGTATTACAGGAAGCTCATTCTCAGGAACAGGCACAGCGCCGCATTTGTCACAATAGATTATCGGGATAGGAGTCCCCCAGTATCTCTGCCTTGAAATCCCCCAATCGCGAAGCTTATAGTTTACTACCTTCTTGCCAAGACCTTTTTTCTCTATGAACTTTGCTATCTCTGCCCTTGCGACATCACTTCTCAGCCTGCTGAAAGAACTTGAATCAACAAGCAGGCCGTCATCTTCAAAGGCAGCCTCAAGTTCGGAAGTCTTGGAATCTGAGACTTCTGCACTTCTGCACTTCTGCGCTTCTGCGCTATCTTCAGGTACTATTACTTCCTTAATCGGCAAATCATATTTCTTTGCAAATTCAAAATCCCTCTGGTCGTGGGCAGGCACTGACATTATTGCGCCTGTGCCGTATTCCATCAGCACAAAGTTTGCTATATATATAGGAATCTTTTCGTCATTTGCAGGGTTTATCGCATAATGCCCTGTGAAAAGCCCTATCTTTTCATCTTCCTTGTCGGATACTCGACTCGCAACCGAGCCGTATTGCTCTTTGATTTTATTAAGTGCTTTTTTATCAGAAACAAGTTTCTCGGCAAGTTCGTGTGCAGGAGCAATACAGACAAATGTTGCACCGAATAAGGTGTCAGCCCTTGTTGTGAATATTCTTATTTTGTCATTTGTACCGTCTACCCTGAAGTCTGCTTCAAGCCCCTCGCTTTTACCTATCCAGTGCTTCTGCATGAGAACTACTTTTTCAGGCCATCCTTTAAGCTCATCGCACGCCCTGAGCAGGTCCTCTGCATAATTGGTTATCCTGAAAAACCATTGCTCAAGTTGTTTCTGGATGACTGCTGTATCGCAGCGCCAGCATGCTCCGTCAATTACCTGCTCGTTGGCAAGGACTGTTGCGCAGGAAGGGCACCAGTTCACAAATGATGATTTCCTGTATGCAAGCCCTTTTTCATACATCTTAAGAAAGAACCACTGGTTCCACTTGTAGTATTCAGGACTGCATGTTGTGACTTCCCTGTCCCAGTCATAGCTCAGGCCCATGCGGTTGAGTTGTTTCTTCATGTAAGCAATATTTTCATAAGTCCATTTTGCAGGATGTATGCCCTCTTTGATTGCTGCGTTTTCAGCAGGCATTCCGAATGCGTCCCATCCCATAGGGTGTATGACATTAAAACCGCGCATCCTCTTATACCTTGCTATAACATCGCCGATGGCATAGTTGCGGACATGGCCCATATGTATCTTGCCTGAAGGATAGGGAAACATCTCAAGGCAGTAGAATTTTTTCTTTGAAGCATCGGGCGCTGTTTTAAACAGGTTTCTTTCAGCCCAGCGCTTCTGCCATTTCAGTTCAACTGTTTGCGGGTCGTATCTTTCTTCCAAGATGTCTGCTCCTATTTTTGTTCTGTCATTCCCATGTAAATGGGAATCCAGATTTATTTCCGAGAACAATAAAACATATCCTGGATTCCCGCCTTCGCGGGAATGACAGCCGATAGTCCAAGATTCAGGTATTTATTATATCTGTGCAGGGAGGGGATTGACAAGGGCGTGGCGAGCCGCTCTATTGCTCTTCTGACTATGGCACTATGGACTTTGGAACTTTTGAACTTGCAGGCTTGTCTGCAAAGGCGCAGTTATCCGAAATTAAAACAGTTGCGGAGTACGTGTAGAAATATACGGGAAGTGGAGCTTGGGTTTTTTCTGAGAAGCGTTCCTGGGTTTTCTCTCTGATTTCTGCTAAAATAGAGCGCAATGGGCAAGTATGAAAAACT
>CAKKPR010000234.1 GCA_919901705.1 Thermodesulfovibrionales bacterium
AATGTCAGTTACAAAGGAACAGGTTTTTGAATTCTTCGACAATATGACAGTGCTCGATATGTCGAAGTTTGTTAAGGAATTTGAAGAAAGATATGGAGTTACAGCAGCAGCGCCGGTTGCTATTGCAGCTGCTCCAGGCGCAGCACCGGCTGCCGCAGAAGAAAAGACAAGCTTTGATGTTATCCTTGCCGCAGTGGGTGACAAGAAGATACAGGTTATAAAGGTTGTTCGTGAACTTACCGGACTCGGCCTTAAAGAGGCCAAAGACCTTGTCGATGGAGCTCCAAAGCCTGTTAAGACAGGCATTACAAAGGAAGAAGCCGATTCCGTAAAGGCTAAACTCGAAGAGCAGGGAGCAAAAGTAGAAGTAAAGTAAATTCCAGTGTCAGTGTCAGTGGACAGTGTCGTTAAGAAACGTACTGGTCACTGACACTAATCACTGACACTAATTTAGAAGGAGACATATGGCAAGAGTTCTTAGAGAAAGGTTAAATTTTGGAAAGGTTCCTTCCTTTCTGGAAGTGCCAAACCTAATAGATATACAGAGAAATTCTTACAATCTTTTTTTGCAAAAAGACGTCCCGCCGGATAAAAGGGAAGATGTTGGCCTTCAATCAGCCATTATGAGTGTTTTCCCTATTATGGACTACAATGAAACAGCTTCTCTTGATTTTCTCGGCTATGCAGTTAAGGAGCCTAAATTCAGTGTCAGGGACTGTTTGCAGAAGGGTGTAACGTATTCAGCCCCCCTTAAAATAAAGATAAGGCTCAACCTTTATGAATCAGAGGGGAACAAGAATAAGAGGCTGAAAGAGTCAAGGGAGCAGGAGGTATATATAGGTGAGATCCCGTTGATGACAGAAACAGGGACTTTTGTTATTAACGGTACAGAGCGTGTAATTGTCAGCCAGCTTCATCGTTCTCCCGGAGTGTTTTTTAGTCACGACAAGGGTAAAACCCATGCAAGCGGAAGGATTCTGTATTCAGCCCGCGTGATACCATCGAGAGGTTCATGGCTTGATTTTGAGTTTGATATAAAAGACATCCTATATGTCAGGATTGACAGGAGAAAACGACTGCCTGCGACTATAGTGCTCAAGGCCCTTGGGTACGCTAATGAAGACCTGTTGAAGATATTTTATCCCGTAGAGACAATTAAAATAAAAGGCAATGTCTTTACAAGAGTTGTCAGCGATATCCTTGCAGGGATAAAGGCTGTTCAGAATATAATTGCTCCGCAAACAAAAGAGTTGCTTGTGAAGGCCGGCAGTAAGATAACCAAAGGGGCAATAAAGAAGATGGAGTCCTCTCATATAAAGGAAATACCAATTTCAAAAGAGGACATTATAGGCAGGATTACGCTTAAAGATATAGTAGATCCGGATACAGGCGAGGTGATTCTTGAGGGGAACGAGGGGATAACCGAGGAAATATTTAATAAGGTGCTTTCTGCAAAGATAGATTCCCTCTCTCTCTTATTTATAGACAATGTGCATTATCTCTCTTCCCTGAGGGATACACTTTTAACAGATAAAGTAAAAACACAGGATGAGGCCCTTGTTGAGATATACAGGAAGTTAAGACCTGGTGAGCCTCCTACGATTAATGCAGCGAAAGAGCTGTTTAACGGACTTTTCTTTGATGCCAAGAGATATGACCTTTCACCCGTGGGCAGGTTAAAACTGAACAAAAGACTTGGAATCGATGCACCGCTCGACAAGAGAGTCCTCATTGACAAGGATATTATCGAGATCGTGCGTTATCTGCTTGCGTTAAGAACAGGGAAAGGTGAAGTTGATGATATAGACCATCTCGGCAACAGGCGTATACGGGGTGTCGGTGAGCTTCTTGAAAATCAGTTCAGAATAGGACTTGTCAGGATGGAACGCACAATAAAAGAGAAGATGTCCCTTGCAGAACTCGAGACAGCAATGCCGCATGACCTGGTTAATGCAAAACCTGTTATGGCTGCTGTAAAAGAGTTTTTTGGCACTAGCCAGCTTAGCCAGTTTATGGACCAGACAAATCCATTGTCTGAGATAACACATAAGAGAAGACTTTCAGCCCTCGGACCCGGTGGTCTGACAAGAGAGAGGGCTGGCTTTGAGGTCAGGGATGTTCATCCTACACATTACGGAAGGATATGTCCTGTAGAGACGCCAGAGGGTCCAAACATTGGATTGATAACATCATTGGCAACATATGCAAGGGTCAATGATTTTGGATTTATAGAGGTCCCGTACAGGAAGAGTGTCAATGGAAAACTGACAGAAGAAGTAGAGTACCTTTCTGCTATTGACGGCGAAAAATTCGTTATTGCTGAGGCAACATCACCTATGGATAAGAAAGGGCACCTTATCGGAGAGACTGTTTCCGCAAGGGTAGGCGGAGACTTCAGAATGGTGACTCCACAGGAAGTACAGTATATGGATGTATCGCCAAAACAGATTGTAGGTATTTCTGCCGCCTTGGTTCCATTCCTTGAAAACGATGATGCGAACAGGGCATTAATGGGCTCAAATATGCAGAGGCAGGCAGTTCCGCTGCTTCGTTCAGAGGCGCCTATCGTGGGCACAGGCATGGAGCATGTGGCTGCAAGGGATTCAGGCGCTCTTGTTATTGCCAAAAGGCCCGGCATAGTGGAAAGTGTTGACGCCTCAAGGGTTGTTGTAAAGGTTACGGAAAACGGAGGCGGAGTTGATATATACAGTCTTATAAAATTTCAGAGGTCAAATCAGGCAACCTGTATAAATCAGAAACCTATAGTAAATGTCGGCGATGCAGTTACAAAAGGCAGTGTTCTTGCGGATGGCCCATGTACTGATTTAGGAGAACTTGCCCTTGGCAGTAATGTGCTTATTGCCTTTATGCCGTGGGGCGGATATAACTTTGAGGATGCAATCCTTATGAGTGAAAGGCTTGTAAAAGAGGATGTTTTTACATCTGTGCACATAGAGGAGTTTGAGATAGAGGCAAGAGAGACAAAACTTGGTCCGGAGGAGATTACAAGGGATATACCAAATGTCGGGGAAGAAGCCCTTAAGGATCTGGACGGGAGCGGGATAATAAGAATAGGCGCAGAGGTTAAACCAGGGGATGTCCTTGTAGGGAAAGTAACGCCGAAAGGTGAGACACAACTCACGCCTGAAGAGAAACTCCTCAGGGCCATATTCGGAGAGAAGGCTGAGGATGTAAAAGAAAGTTGTCTCTATGTGCCTCCGGGCATAGAAGGGACAGTTGTAGATGCGAGAGTATTTTCGAGAAAAGGCACGGAGAAAGATGGAAGGGCAAAAAGCATAGAGGAAGACGACATCCTGAGATTGCAGCGTGACCTGGAAGAGGAAGTCAGGATAGTAAAGGAAGACAAGTTCCGCAAGATAAGAGAGTTTCTTGTTAATCAGAAAGTAACTGAGGACGTGAAGGATTCCAGGACAAAAGAGGTTGTTTGTCAAAAGGGTAAAAAACTTGCCGGGAAACAATTAGAGAGCGTTAAGAATGAACATCTTATGAGCATAAAGATAGCTGACCTTGATGTGAAAGAAAAGATAGATATTGTGAATAATGAAGCTAACCAGTATGTGCGTTATCTTGAGTCGAGATACGACGAGAGTGTTGACAGGGTCAGAAGAGGCGATGAGCTTCCTCCGGGTGTTAACAAGCTTGTTAAGGTCTACATAGCGATGAAGCGTAAGATTCAGGTTGGAGACAAGATGGCAGGAAGGCATGGGAACAAGGGCGTGGTGGCAATGGTATTGCCGGAAGAGGATATGCCGTATCTTCCCGATGGGACAGCTGTGGATATAGTTTTAAATCCACTCGGGGTTCCTTCGAGAATGAATGTAGGGCAGGTGCTGGAAACTCATCTTGGATGGGCTGCAAAGGCATTGGGTCTCCATGTTGCGACACCTGTTTTTGAAGGCGCCAAAGAAGGTGAGATAAAGGAACTTCTTAAGAAGGCAGGCTTACCTGAAACAGGACAGATTACACTTTGTGACGGCAGAACCGGCGAGCCGTTCAAGAGGCCGGTTACCGTTGGATATACATACATGCTCAAACTTCATCACCTTGTTGATGATAAGATGCATGCCCGCTCTATTGGTCCATATTCATTGGTAACACAGCAGCCCTTGGGAGGAAAGGCGCAGTTTGGCGGACAGAGGCTCGGAGAGATGGAAGTCTGGGCATTGGAGGCATATGGCGCATCCCACACACTTCAGGAATTCCTTACCGTGAAAAGCGATGATGTTACAGGAAGGACACGCATGTATGAGGCAATAGTCAAAGGTGATGCTACTCTGGAACCCGGGGTTCCGGAGTCTTTTCATGTATTAATAAAAGAACTCCAGAGCCTTGCGCTCGACGTTGAGCTGCTGGAGAAAAAGAATAAGGGGGAATAATTTGGCAGAAGAAAGCTATACAATTTTTCAGAGGCCAAAAAATCCAACAGACTTTGAGGCAATAAAGATAAAACTTGCCTCACCTGAGAAAATAAGGGAGTGGTCTTATGGAGAGGTCAAGAAACCGGAGACAATAAATTACCGCACTTTCAAACCTGAAAGAGACGGCCTGTTTTGCGCTAAGATTTTTGGCCCGATGAAGGACTGGGAATGTATATGCGGAAAATACAAGAGGATGAAACACAGAGGGGTTGTATGCGATAAGTGCGGCGTTGAGGTAATACAATCAAAGGTAAGGAGATACAGGCTTGGGCACATCGAGCTTGCAACTCCGGTTGCACATATATGGTTCCTTAAGGGTGTGCCCAGCAGGATAGGCACTTTGCTTGATATGACAATGCGGCATCTTGAGAAGATTCTTTATTTCGAAAGCTATGTTGTTATTGACCCGGGAGATACCAGTCTCAAGGAAAAGGAACTTCTTACAGAAGATGAATACAAGAAGAACACCGCAGAGTTTGGAACAAGGTTCAAATCAGGGATGGGCGCTGAAGCGATAAGGGAACTTTTAAGAATGATTGAACTGGAAAGTCTCAGTAAAGAGATTAAGCTCAAAATAAAAGAAGTCTCGTCTATTGGCGTCAAGAAAAAACTGACTAAGAGGCTTAAAGTTGTTGAGGCATTCAAACAGTCGGGGAATAAGCCTGATTGGATGATACTGGACGTGATACCTGTGCTTCCTCCTGACCTCAGGCCGCTGGTGCCGCTTGAAGGGGGAAGATTTGCGACATCTGATCTCAATGATCTTTACAGGAGGGTCATAAACAGGAATAACAGATTGAAGAGATTGATGGAGCTTAAGGCCCCGAGCGTAATAATAAAAAATGAAAAGAGGATGCTGCAGGAGGCTGTTGACGCCCTGTTTGATAATGGCAGAAGGGGACGTGTCCTGAAGACATCAACCAAGAGGCCGTTAAAGTCCTTAAGTGATATGATAAAAGGCAAACAGGGACGTTTTCGCCAGAATCTTCTTGGAAAACGTGTGGACTATTCCGGCAGGTCTGTTATTGTTGTTGGGCCTGAACTCAAACTTCACCAGTGCGGCCTTCCTAAAAAAATGGCGCTGGAACTTTTCAAGCCGCTTATATTTAACAAACTTGAAGATAAGGGCTTTGCAACAACAATAAAGTCAGCTAAAAAACTTGTTGAGAAGGAATCCCCGGAGGTCTGGGATGCGCTTGAGGAGGTCATTAGGGAACATCCCGTGCTTTTAAACCGCGCTCCTACCCTTCACAGGCTTGGTATCCAGGCATTTGATCCCATACTTGTTGAGGGCAAAGCGATAAAGCTTCATCCATTGGTCTGCACAGCATTCAATGCTGACTTTGACGGCGATCAGATGGCAGTTCATGTCCCTTTATCCATAGAGGCGCAGATAGAGGCAAGGGTTCTGATGATGTCTGTAAATAATATCCTTTCTCCTGCTAATGGGAAGCCCATAGTGGTGCCAACGCAGGATATGGTACTGGGAATATACTATCTGACAAAAGAGAAAAATGGCGTAAAGGGAGAGGGAAAAATATTCTCAGGCGCAGAAGACGTAAGGGTTGCATATGATGCCGGAATACTCGATGAACATGCAAAGATAAAAGTAAAGATAGACGGCAAGTTTGTTGATACGACATGCGGCAGGGCGCTCTTCAGCGAGATACTTCCGGATGGCATATCATTTTCAGCCATAAACAAGGAACTCACCAAAAAAGAACTGACAAAGATAATAGAATACTCTTATATAAAGGTAGGCAAGAGGGTTACAGTTGTATTTCTTGATAATCTCGAAAAACTTGGGTTCGAGTATGCTACAAAGTCAGGGGTTTCTATATGTATGGCAGATATGCACATACCCTCAAAAAAGCCTGAACTTATAAGAGAGGCAGAGCAGGAAGTAATTGATGTGCAGAAACAGTATGCAGACGGGTTTATCACTCAGGGCGAACGCTACAACAAGGTAATAGATATATGGGCTAATGTTACAGAAAAGGTTGCGGATGAGATGATGAAGGAACTCGGAGCAGAAGACGGGAAGAAATTTTCAGAGGAAGAGTTGAAGGAGAGGAGGTCATTTAACAGCATCTTTATGATGGCCGATTCCGGTGCAAGGGGCAGCGCTGCCCAGATAAGGCAGCTTGCAGGCATGAGGGGCCTTATGGCAAAGCCCTCAGGAGAGATTATCGAGACCCCGATTACTGCAAACTTCAGGGAAGGATTAACCCCATTGCAATACTTTATTTCTACTCACGGCGCAAGAAAAGGTCTTGCTGATACAGCCCTCAAAACAGCGAACTCCGGATATCTTACAAGGAGGCTTGTGGATGTTGCGCAGGATGTAATCATAATGGAGGAAGATTGCGGAACAACCGATGGGATAGTAGTTACTTCCCTTATAGAAGGCGGTGAAATAATCCAGCCTCTGGAAGAGAGGATTCTGGGCAGGACAGTTGCAGAGGACGTAAAAGATCCGATATCAAAAGAGATGATTGCAAAAAGGAACAGGGCGATAGATGAAGAATTGACCCAGAAGATAGTAGATGCCGGGATAGATAGAATAAAGATAAGGTCTGTTCTTACGTGTCAGTCCAAATTCGGCGCGTGTGCAGCGTGCTACGGAAGGGATCTGGCAAGGAGTGAACCCGTTGTTCTGGGAGAGGCTGTAGGGGTTATAGCGGCCCAGTCCATAGGTGAACCCGGAACTCAGCTTACAATGAGAACATTCCATATAGGTGGCGCTGCATCAAAGGTTGTGGAGCAGACGGTGCTTGAGTCAAAAAACTCCGGGACAATAAAATTTATAAATATAAGCACTGTCAAAAACAGGGAAGGACTGTTAGTTGTAATGAACAGGAACGGCAGCATTGCTGTTGTAGATTCAAAAGGCAGGGAAAAGGAAAAATATCCTATTGTTTATGGTGCAAAACTTCTGGTCAGTAATGGGCAGAAAGTGGATATCGGTCAGAGACTCGTTGAGTGGGACCCTTATTCAACCCCGATACTGACAGAGGTAGGGGGGCAGATAGCATTCGGGGATATTGTGGAAAATGTGACTGTGAAGGAAGAGGTGGATGAGGTAACAGGACTGTCACATAAAGTCATTATAGATTATCCGACTAACATGAGACCAAGGCTTTCAATAAAGGATGAACATGGCAAGGTAACCCTTAAAATCCCAAGCACGAATAACCTTGCGCGGTACCAGTTGCCTTCAGGCGCGCATATCATTGTTAACAAGAACGATATAGTTGCTCCCGGTGATATTCTCGCAAAAATTCCGAGGGAGACTACCAAGACAAAGGATATAACCGGAGGTCTTCCGAGAGTTGCAGAACTGTTTGAGGCAAGACGTCCAAAAGAGCAGGCAATTGTCACAGAGATCGACGGTATGGTTGAATTCAAAGGCGCTCATAAAGGCATGAGGGTTGTTATGGTGAAAGGCAGCGGAGAGTCAAGAGAATATCTGATACCAAAAGGCAAACATGTCAGCGTTCATGAAGGAGACTGGGTCAAGGCAGGCGAACCATTAATGGATGGCGCTGTGAATCCGCACAGCATTCTTGACATTCTGGGCCCCAAAGAACTCCAGAGTTATCTTGTTGATGAAGTTCAAAAGGTTTACAGGCTTCAGGGCGTTTCGATAAATGACAAGCATATTGAAGTTATAGTAAGGCAGATGATGAAGAAGGTCAGGATTGAAGACCCGGGAGATACAGATCTTCTGATAGGAGAGCAGGTGGACAGGGTGGTATTTCAGGAGGAAAACGCCAGGATTAAGGCAAAGGGTAAAAAACCTGCCCAGGGCAAACCGCTTCTTTTAGGGATAACCAAGGCGTCCCTGTCAACAGAAAGTTTTATATCAGCAGCGTCTTTCCAGGAGACGACAAGGGTTCTTACAGAAGCTGCAATCAACGGGTCTGTTGATGAATTGAGGGGACTCAAGGAAAATGTAATAATGGGCAGAATTATCCCTGCAGGCACAGGAATAGCAAAGTACCGCAACACATTTGTGAAAAGGGAAATAATGCAGCCATTATTCAGCTCAGAACCTGCAGTTGCTGAAGAATAGTTTAATATTAGGGTAAGGTCAGATAAATTCTGACCTTACCCTAAATCCTCTTACTAAGATGAAATTTATTGCAGATGCAATGCTGG
>CAKKPR010000235.1 GCA_919901705.1 Thermodesulfovibrionales bacterium
TCCTGCCTCCTTCTAAGCGGAGACAGTTTAGCACCTCCCAAATAGGACATTTCTACTTTGCTCATTTAGGACATTATCATTTTGCTGTTACAGTGAAATTTACTAACTTGTTTATTTTTCAAGTTGAATCTTTATATATGCCTTTGACCTTAGTTCTTCAATATGTTTTTCCAATCGCCGGTTGACCTCTTTTTCTATAAGATAGTTTTCTATCTTATCCCTTACGTCATCGAATTCGACATTGCCAAATTCATTCCTGTTCTTTTCGTAGAATTCCTTAAGGTCTTCTTCTGTTATTTTTATGATTGTCTTGAGCTTCAGCTCTATATATTCCTGAATGATTGCATCCTTTGCAGGGGCCTCAATACGCAGTTTTTTGGCCTCTCTCAAAAGGAGTATTCTGTTTATTACTGTGTTTAATACCTCTTCTTTTTTAATGTCAGGCATCAGCTTCACCGTGTCTTTGTAACTATTTTCAAGTTCGCTCATAGTTATGGCCCTGTCATCAACAAAAGCAACAACCCTGTCGATAACTTCAGCGGAACAGTGAACAGTAAACAGTGAACAGTGAACAGTGAACAGCAAAATAAAAAAGAGCAGTATTTTGCTTGCCTTATACTGACACCTGATACCTGACACCTGATACCTGCTTTTAGAACGCATGTCCGATAGTGAAGTGCACTTCACCCCTGCTTTCTCCTTTTTCTCTGTCAAGTTTATATCCGTAATCTACCCTGATAGGCCCAACCGGCGTGTTGTATCTGATGCCCATGCCGGCAGTATATTTCAGCTCAGAGAGATCTATATCTCCTGTTTTTCTCCACACATTTCCACCGTCAACAAATGTTACAAGGCCAAAAGTCTCGCCAAGAGACGTCCTGAGCTCAAGGTTTGTCAGAAAAAATGCATTGCCGCCGGTTGGAGAACCATTGACGCCTTTAGGGCCTAAAGTGTCCTGCTCGTATCCGCGCGCTGTGGTCCTTCCGCCAAGGAAGAATCTCTCAACAAGCGGAAGATCTCTGGTATTGCCAAAACCCTGCGCAAAGCCGCCTTTTAAAGCTACGGCAAAAACAAAATATCTGTTTAATTCCTTATATGTGCTCCCATTAACTATAACCTTTAAAAAGTCTGTTTCTGAAAGAAGCACGCCTGATGCGGCCTTTACAGATATGCCGGCAAGCACGCCTTTTCTGGGATCAAACGGATTGTCTCTGGTGTCATATATTATTCCGGGCTTTATGCCGCTTATTGTAAGTGTTCCTGTATCCTCCTTGGCAAGAATGATATCAGGCTGCACGTCATAAGTCTTGACCAATGCAAATTCATAAAAAATCTCACCCTTTAACTTTTCGCTGAGTCTTTTTTCAAAACCTGCACTTGCAGAATTTCTTTTTAATTTATATCGCGTCTCGCGGGTTGACATATTTTTTTCTGTCCTGGCTTCCTTTATGAATAACATTCTGAAGGGTATAGAACTATCCAGAAACCATGGCTCAAGGTAATTGATGATATACCGCTGCTCTAACGTGCTGAGTTCTGTCCTGAAAGATGCCTGCCTGTTCATTCCAAACAGGTTACGGTAGCTTATATCGAGCGAACCCCGAAGCCGTTCATAATCCCCGTATCCAAGGCCAAATTCAACGATCCCTGCATTTCCTTCCTTTACCCGGAGATGGATATTCCTGATGCTGGTCTCCTTGTCTACTGCATCTATCTCCACATCAGTGAATAATCCAAGCCGGTACAGTCTCTGGCGTGTTTTAGTAATGAGGGTATAATTAAAGGGCGCGCCCTCTTTATATAGCAATCCCCTCTTAATTGCCTTATGCCTTGTCCCTTCATTACCGCTTATTACAGTTTTCCCGAAAAAAGTCAGTGGCCCCTCAATGATCCCGAAGGTAACCCTTACGCCCTTTTCGCTAAATTCCTGTTTTACGTCAACCTTTGCATCACTAAAACCATAGCCAGCGTAAAGTTCAATAATCCTGTATCTTGCATCTGAGATGTCAACCTCATTATAAGGAGAACCTGCTTTTATCCTGACAGCCTTTTCGACATCTTCTTTCGGGACAAGCTCCGCCCCTTTTATTTCAATGCCCTCTATGTAGGTTTTTGAGCCTTCTTTAATTGTTATGGTGAGGTCTGCTTTTGCATCATTTATCCTCGACTGGATATCATCCATGTGTATATCCAGGTATCCCATTGCATTATAAACCTCCATCAGCGTTGTCTTGTCGGCATCTGCAATATCAGGATTATATAAAGCGCCCTCTTTCAGAGACATAACCTCTTTCAGATTTTTATCGGGTATGGATACCCCGATAAACTTTATAGAATTAACAGTAACTTTATCTCCTTCAAAAATGAAAAAAGTAACGGCAAAGGCGTCTTCGCCTGAGGTTATCACCGGGGCAACCTGCGCAAAAGCATAGCCCTTAGTGTGATATAAGGATGCAATCCTTGAGACTGCCTCTTCCACGAGGTCATCCCTGAAGTCTTCAGCATCAAAAAAAGGTGTTTCCTTAAGAAGCGCTTTTGAACTCACAGAAGCATTGCCTTCAAATGTGATGTCAAGTTTTCTGCCTGGGTTGACGTCAATATCAAGCTCACCGTTACTGAAAATATAAGGGCCGGCTGATGGATTCAGATGATTATCTTTCTTGTAATAGGCCCTTATATTTTCCATATCCTTTTTGAGTTTGAATTGGTCATAAACGTCGCCTTCTGACATTTTCATTATCTGCCTTACTTCATCTTCAGGTCCATAAATCCTGATATGTTTTATTATTTCAGGCATTCCTTCATCTATTGTAAGAGTAAGATTTATTCTATAAGGCTTGTGCGTTTTTTCTGCCTGCACTCTTACCCTGGCATTTGGGAACCCCATCCCGGATAGTGTCCCCTTGAGTTCTCTCTCGGAATGTTCTATAAGGTCATACCTCATAACCTGGCCTTCCTTAAACAGAAAAAGTTCTGCCAATGCCTTTTTTTTCACATGTTTATTCCCTTTAATATAAATATTCCTGATAATGTTTCTTTCCTTAACTCTTATCTTTACATGCGTCCTGTCATCATCCAGTTCAACAGATATGTCTTCGAATATCCCCTTGAGAAACGCCATCTTTATACCGCTGTCCACGCTGAGAGGATTAAAAACATCGCCAACTTTTATGCTTAAAAGGTCTAAGAGTTCCTCCGCCTGGATAGAATACAGGCCCTCTATATCTATTTTTTGTATTGTTGTTTCAGATGCTCTTACAAATGAAGAGCAGAAAAACAGAAACGCAAAAGTGCAAAGGCAGAGAAAAACAATAGCGCGGAAACCGAAAATTTTTGTTCTATCTTTTGTCATCTGTACTCAAACCTGAATTTAATATCTGTACCGAGGCTGCCCCGCTCATCCCTTACACCGAGCAGCGAAACATTCTTACCGAGGATGTACTCAAGCCGGAGCACCTGTTCCTCTGTAGAACCGATTGAGGAAACATAAGTTACAAATAATTTGTCTCCTAAAAGCCTTTTTGACACGGTAACACGGGGGCCGACTGTGCCTGTAGATTTTGAAACATAAGGGTCCACCTGAACCCTGTCAAGTCCTGTTATGTTCCTCAACCTGTCTTCAAAGACATCCTGAACCTTTCCTGTCAGAAATGCGGCAGCCTCTCCTGCGCCTATTCCTCCTTCAAGTCCCTTTAATTCCCTTCCTATCTGCCCTACTGTAAGCAGGCTGAGGATATCTGTCTCCTCAAGCGGCGGATCGGAAATAAGAGAGAGCGTAAAATGTTCAAACTGCCCTTCGAGACTCAACTTAATATTATAGCCCTTCACTATTGTCTGCGCTACAATCTCCATCATGGGGTTTATCCTGTTTGGGTCGGCAAAGTCTGCGCTTGCATTCAATATCCTGAATTCATTATTTCTGAAGTAGACCTTGCCCTCCTTCGATTCAACCCTTCCGAAAAGAAGAGGATACCTTATTGTACCTCTCAGTACCAGGTCAACCTTTAAGGGCGCGTTTGCTATATTGTTATCCACAATAATGTTTTCCACCCCATATATCTTTACGTTCAATGCCGCCTTTTCTATTCTTGTTGGCTCTGCCTTTGGCTTCTCCTTCAGGCTTGCCTTGAGAAGCCAGCTTTTCCATTCAACCCTTTCTCTGTATCTCGCCCTGTTTATCTTTATATCGCCACTAATATTCTGTGCTTCGAGGGTGCCTTTATAAAAAATATTCCCGTCAAAATTAACAACAAAATCCTTGGACACAGAGGTTGTGATATTATTCAGTTTTGCATCAAGATAAAACCTTTTTATGTTTAATCCTTTAAGGTAGACAAGCCCTGAAAAATCTATATCTCCACCCCCGAGTTTCCCCGAGAGTTTCTGGATAATTATTTTATCGTCCTCAAAGTAGAAATAGCCGTTTATAGCGCTGAGCCGCTGATGCATATCCTTTAACCCAAAGGATGCATTGGTTATATTAAGACTTCCGCTTACGTGAGGATTATCCCATTTCCCTGTAACCGTTAAAGTAAAATCAGAATCTCCCCTCAAAATGCTGATTCTCTTTGAAAGCCCCTTAAGAGGTGAAAGCTCTGAACTGCCTTCAAGCACCAGGTTATATTCTTTCCCTGTTTCTATATTCCCCCTCAGGCTGAAAGAGGCATTTCCGCTTCTCATAGTCAGTGCAGAAAACAATATATTCCTGTTATCAAATCTGAGCCTTATATCCGAATCATTAGAAAAACTATTCCCGAAAAGCGCAACCGTCATCTGGCTTATAACCGCGGAAGCAGAGAAATGTTTTTTGTCTCCTGAAAGGTCAGCACGGCCCTTTATGTTTACAACCAGATCTTCAGGCACGTCTTTCAGTATTCCGGCAAGAAGAAAATCATACCTGCCCGAGGCCATATCAATCTCTGCAGTCCATGGAAGCATATCGCTAAGATATCCCTTCCCCTTCAATCTCATCTTCTCATTGAAAAGCACGGCATTGAATATAATATCCTTATTCCTGACAGAAGCGCTTATTGTGCCGTCCCCAAGCGGTTTCCCCTTAAACGTCCCTCCCGACAATTTCCCGTTAATCTTAATGGCAGGGTTGTCGAATGTGCCTGAGCCTTCTGCGCTCACGCTAAGGATTGCGTCATCCGGCATGCCCTTCAGCTCCATATCTCTGATAAACAGCCTGTCTGCAGAAACATTAAAATGGAACTTCTCTCTGCCTGATATCCTGCCTTCTCCTGTCAGTGAAGAACCCCCTTTTTTCACCATTGCCCTTTTTACAATGAAATCCCTGTAGTTATAAGAAAAATTGGACGATACAAGGTCCAATGGAACGTCATACGCCATTGCATGAGTTATCGTGGCAGTACCTGAATATTCAGGATTGGGGTCTTTGCCTGTTATACTGAAATCCGAATCGAGACTGCCTTTTACTGGCAGTTTTTTATAAAGGATTTTCGCCAGCTTCCCGATATCCGCGCCTCTCAGCGCTCCTGTCAGCTTATAGTCCGGGTGCTTTATATCAAAAATTTCTTTTGCCTCCTGAAATCTTATATTGCCTTTTATATTATGCTGTTCACCTTTTGCCCTGGCCGATAATTCTTTTATTTCGAGATAATTTTTCCTGTAAGAGAAATCTCCTGCAATATTTTCTAATTCATAATCATCGAAAGATGCAGAGGTAATATTTAATATTCCGCTTATCAGGGGATCATCAAAGTTGCCTGTTATTGTTCCTGTAAAATCTCCTGAGCCCTTCATACGGTTGAGATAAGGGGCTGTAAGGTCCGCTATATCAACAGTCGCCAGCTTACCTTTCAGATTAAGCAGAGAAGCTGACATATTGACAGCGCCATTTATCCCCAATGTTGAATTTTCAGTTCTGGCCTCTGCATTTATCAGAGATAGTATATCTCCCTGCACCGCAAAGTTACCCTTCATCTTCCTGATTCTTCCTGGAAAATCACTGCCTGTTTTTTTATTCTCATACTCGAACCATCCCGCCGGATTAAATTCCGTGTCTGACGAATAAAGTTCTCCCTTTACCTTTCCCAACGGTATTCCCGGCTCCCATTCTATAAGCTTAAAGGCCGCGGGGCTGTCAACATCCGTAAATTTTACCCGGACAGAATAATGTTCGACATCAGGGAGTTCTATCGCTGCCTCTGCCTCTGCGCGGCCGTTATAAAGAACGCCCTTCCCGTCTTTGAAGTTCATAATGCCGTCCCTGTAAGAAACCTTGCACCTGAGGTCATCTATATCAACATTAAAAAGATTCCCTCTCCTGAGCCTTGCATCAGCGCTGCCTGTAATATTTGTGATTGCGCCGCTCATCTTGCCGTCAAAATCTACCATCCCCTCAACCCTTTCTTCCACCTTCAGGAGTTCCATAAGGGTCTGCAGATAAAAACTGCCTTTCAGCCTGATATCAATAACAGGCGGGCCTTCTCCGAATTTTATATCGCCCTTTGCAGATATCCTTCCTTCACCCTCTCGTTTCAGGCCGAAAACCTTTTTAACAGAATCAACAATAAGGTTCAGGTCTGCCTTCAGGGCGCCTTTCCCTTCAGCTGAATAAAAGCCCTCGGCCTGCATCTCTGAGGCGTATGATTTGAGCGTAATATTCTTTATGTGGATGCCGTCCTTGTTGAAAAGTAATGTGCCTCTCATTTCGCATCTGAATTCCGGGAAATCCTTAATATTTGAAATAAGGTTCTTAATGTCTATCTTCATTTTTGGCACATCGCCCAGCAGGACCTCTCCGCTTACTTTTTCGCCTGTGATAACTGCGTTATAACCGGCATCATAAAATGAGAAATCTCCATTACGGACCTCTATTACACCTGCCCTTACCTTTACCTTTTTGGGATTTTCTATGGCAAGATAATCCTTGACCTTCCCGATTATGTCATCTATCTGGCCCCTGTCCGTAGATATTTCAGGCCCGGTTATGACTACCCTTTTCAGCATTATCTCTTTCCTTAATATGCCCGACAACCCCACGTAACCTTTTACCCTTTCTGCGGTCAGCACCCTATTGCCTTCCTCATCAAAAAACTTCAATCCCCTTGCCTCAACAAATAAGGGAAACAGGTTAAGGTATATTTTCTGGGCTATTACCTTGCGGCCGGACATGTTTTCAAGCTCCGGCAGTATTATTCTCTTTAATGCATTTGATATGTACGGCCCGCGGGAGACAAAAATAATTATCCCGATAAACAATACAAGGAGTGAAAGATATATTATGCGCTTTAACTTTTTAGTGTTTTCCATAGGGATGCAAGCAATTCAGTGGCCTTAAGCCCGTTAACCTTCCTTCCTTCATGCTGTATATAAAAAATATCCTGCGCAATGCCTGATTCCGTATTAATCTTTGCTGATATTATATTAAACCCATTTTCATAAAAGAGGTTTGAGACATCGTATAAAAGCCCATGCCTGTCCTGAGAAAAAAACTCAAGGATAGTACTTTCCCCTGACGTCTCATTATCAAGCTCTATAAATACATCAACTCTGCTGCCGATTTCTTTTTGGGAGGCTGACAAGTTTATATGCGCGCCTCTCAACACAACATCCTCCAGCCCGTTTTCGATAAAAATATCCATTCCATCCCACCAGATCTCTTTCCAGTTTGAAATTTGAATTTTATCAATAATAAGCCCCTTTTTGCCAGTATATAACCTTGCGCTCAGTATATTCATCCATTTTGACGACAGGAATCCTACAATTCTGGAAAAAAGGCCCGGGCTGTCCCATGTACCGACAATAATTTCTGTTGTGCCGTCATGCTTATCGTTAACGCTTAAAGCAAAGTTATTTTCCGTTACAGCCTGGGCAAGGCTATAATCATGATATATCCTCTCCGGAGGGGTCGAAAGAAGATATCTCTCAGGCATATCTGCAATAAAAATATCAAGCCCTTCCCTGTCAGCGCCCTCATAAGAATCAAGGATGCTCTTTATATAAACTTCCTTGTCCCTTCTTACCCCTCGCAGGTAATTCAGTGTCTTTTCATAAAGCTCCTGAAGCAGACATGCCTTCCATTCTGTCCAGAATGACGGATTCACGGCAGACATGTCAGCATACGTCATGAGATATAATGCGCCGAGGCTTTCTTCGTCTCCGACGGCCTCTGCAAACTGGGCAATAATCTCAGGGGCTTCAATCTCCCTTGTCAGTGCAATGCGCGACATGAGGATATGGTTTTTTACGAGGAACTCTATCCTTTGCCTTTTCTCAACATCCATATTAAACCTCTCAACTATATTCTTAAGCCTTTTATATCCTTCTTCCTGATGATATTTTCCGGCTGCCTTTCCTATGTCATGAAAAAGAATGGACATGAAAAGGATATCCTTGTCTTTTATGCCCTTCATTATCACTGAAAGGCGCTCAAGGCTTTTATATTTAGTTGCGGTAAGCATCTCAAGGTTTTGTACGGCATGCAGGGTGTGTTCGTCAACGGTGTACCTGTGGTAAGGCTCGTACACAACCAGCGACCTCAAGGCCCCTAATTCAGGAATGAACCGGCCGAGCACTCCTGTCTCATGCATTTCCCTCAATGTTTCATATACACGCGGGCCGTTCAGTATCTCGCGAAAGAAGCCCATGGTTTTATGAGAGCGCCTTATCCTTCTCCCTATACACAGGAGATTTTTTGTTATGTCCTCCCTGAGTTTATGGCTTAATTTTTTGCCGGTTTTAGAGGATGCATAGAAGGCCTCGATAATCCTTTCGGGATTTTTTCTTACGCTGCTGTTTTCTGACGGGATAACGGCATTCCTGTAGATGAGAAAATTCTCAGTCGCCTTTCTCTTCACCGCGCTCCGGTCCCTGATGCCCCCGATGGCCCATTGCCTTGTGCACAGGCCCGCAATAAGCGATATTACGTTGTTTACGATATTTGCCTTGAGGTAAAAATATCTCATGAACCTCTCAGAGCCTGAAAATTTCTTCGAATTGCGGAACCCGAGCCTCGCAGACACGTGGTCATGCGTATCGAATGAAAGGACATCGTTTCTTCTTTTACTCATAATATGGAGGCAGAATCTTACCTTAAGCAGAAAATCATAGGCCCTCATAAGCCTCTTGAAATCATGCCCTGATACAACATTCGAAAGCTGCCCGATATTGCCCAGTTTCAGCGCAATCCTTGAAAGCCAGAGGACTGTATGAATATCTCTAAGCCCGCCCTGGCTCTCCTTTACATTCGGCTCAAGGAGATAAACAGAATCTCCAAAGCCCGTATGTCTCTTCTCCATCTCTTTCAACTTGCCTGTTATGAAATTTTTCTGTTTCCTGAAGGCAAGCTCTGAATAGACTTTTTCATGAAAATAATTATAGAGCTCCTTATCTCCTGCTATAAACCTTGCCTCGAGCAGGGATGTATGCGTCCTCAAATCTTTTTTTGCCTCTGCAATACAGTCTGCAGGTGTTCTAAAACAATGCCCTATTGTGAGTCCCGTATCCCAGAGCTTATAGAGGACTGTTTCAACCTTTTTTGAGTCTGCCTTATCCCTGGCAAAAAACATAATATCTATATCAGAATAAGGGGCAAGCTCTGCCCTGCCATATCCGCCGATGGCAATAAGGGCAAGGGGTTTTTGGGATTCGATTGAATTGAAAAGCCCGATGAGAAATTCATCTATTTTTTGTGTGTAAAAGGCTGAAAGCTCCCTGCCGCCAAGCTTATCGAAAACACCCTCGATTTCCTTCAAAAAGTCCATGCAGTATGATACTATATGAGG
>CAKKPR010000236.1 GCA_919901705.1 Thermodesulfovibrionales bacterium
GCAGAATAAAGGGTTGTTGTCTTGCCGCTTCCTGTAGGGCCTGTAACAAGTATCATCCCGTAAGGCCTGTTCAATGCCTCCAGAAATTTCTGGAGCGAATTCTCTTCGAAACCGAGTTTTGTAAGGTCTACCTGCAATGAAGCCTTGTCAAGTATTCTCATGACTGTTTTTTCGCCAAAAAGGCAGGGGAGTATCGAGACACGGAAGTCCACCTCTTTTTTCTTGCCGAGCCTTAACTTAATCCTTCCATCCTGCGGAAGCCGCCTCTCTGCGATGTCAAGTCTGGACATTATCTTCAGCCTTGAGGTCACGGAATTTTTAACCCTCAGGGGCAGGTTCATGGCCAGGGCAAGCACGCCGTCAATCCTGTATCTGACCCTCAGGAAAGTCTCGTAAGGTTCTATATGTATGTCGCTTGCGCCTAACTTTATTGCATTTATGAGTATGCCGCTTACGAGTTTTACAATAGGTTCCTCAACTTCCCCTTTTCCTCCGAACATGTCTTCTTCACTGACATGTTCGATATCGTCAAGCGCATCTCCAACAACCTTATCAAACTCATCAACATCTACTGTAGGGCCTTCATCAGAGGCCCCCATATCTTCCTGGCCTGTCATTTCACCTTCTGTAAATGTATAATCTTTTGCCTCGAGTTTCATTGAGGCAGCAGCTTGTGTTTGTTGCTGCGGCTTTGCAGCGACAACGCCCTCGCCCTTGCCGCCGTAGGAAGTTGTTATTGCATTTATGAGCGCAGATTCTGTTGCTATTACGATCTCGACATTATATCCTGTCATGAACTTGATATCATCAACGGCAAATACATTGGAAGGGTCTGCCATTGCAACTGTCAGGGTTGCGCCAACCCTTGCCACCGGCATTATCATATACTTCTTTGCCATCTCAGCAGGTATGAGCTTTAAAACAGTTGGGTCAATCTTGTAATCAACAAGATTTATTGCCGACATGCCATATTGCTTGCTCAGGAAAGTGACGAGTTTATCCTCAGTTACATGGCCTAATTTGACGAGGTTTGTGCCGAGCCTTCCGCCTTTCTTTTTCTGAAGGTTCAAGGCCTCTTTCAGCTGCTCCTCTGTAATAACCCCTGCGGCTATAAGTATTTGACCTAATTTTACTGCCATCGCTTGCTCCGTCCCCGCGCTGTCATTCCGAGCCCTTCGCTTGTCATTCCGAGCGAAGCGAGGAATCTCGTTCCTTTCGCTTTGCTCAGGACATGCTTTAGAGATTGCGGAGCCTGCCCCAAACAGAGATTGCTTCGGGACTCCGTCCCTCGCAATGACAAGTGAGGGGGCTTCGCCTCGCAATGCCGAAGATGGTGTTCACTCCTTGCAATGACATTTGTTGTATCTTGCATTTTAAATTTCTTATTCCCCAAATGTGGCCCTTACTATTTCTTCCACAGAAGTGGTGCCATTTTTTATTTTAGCCAAACCGCTTATTCTCAGGGTCCTCATGCCGAGCCTGACAGCAGCCTTTTTTATCTCATCTGAAGAGGCGCCCTCAAGCGTCAACTCCTTGATCTCATCCTTCATCGGCATAAGCTCATAGAGTCCTATCCTTCCCCTGTATCCTGCATTGTTACATGCGGGGCACCCTTTTCCCCTGAAACATTTTACAGATCCTGCCTCCTCTTCTGAAAAGCCCAATTTTATCAGGGCCGGCGCCGGGATCTTCTCCTCTTCCTTGCACTGCGGGCATACCTTTCGCACAAGCCTCTGAGAGGCAATAAGGATAGTTGATGCTGCCACGAGAAATGGCTCAATACCCATATTCAATAATCTGCTTATGGTGCCGGGGGCGTCATTTGTATGCAGAGTGCTAAGGACAAGATGGCCTGTTAAGGCTGCCTTAACAG
>CAKKPR010000237.1 GCA_919901705.1 Thermodesulfovibrionales bacterium
ATTCATTTCTTCACTTTCTTGTATATTCTCACAGGTGTGCCTGCGAATGAGAACCTTTCTCTCATGCATCTCTCAATATATCGTATATAAGAGTCTTTTATTCCGGCAGGGTAGTTCGAAAATATCACGAATGCCGGCGGCTCAGTATTTACCTGTGTCACATAAGATATCTTTACCTGCTTTCCTCTGTATAAAGGCAGGGCAGTGCCTGAAGTCACATCCTGTATGAACCTGTTCATATCCGCTGTAGATATCCTTTTCCCTCTCTCTTTAATTATCTCATCAATTATAGGAAATATATTTGTTATTCTCTTTTTTTCCATGCCGGATGTTGTGATTACAGGGGCATGAGCGAGAAACCACATCTTTCTTTTAAGTTCCGGGACAAGTTTTTTATAGGCAAGCTCCGGTTCAGATACAAGGTCCCATTTGTTAAGTAGAAATATGGCGCCTTTTGCATATTTCTCAACAATGCCTGCAACCTTCTGGTCCTGCTCTGTTATACCATCTGCGGCATCAAGAACTATAAGCGCTACATCACATCTTTCTATGCTCCTTATGGCCCTGACAACTGAAAATCTTTCGATCGAAAAACCAAGTTTGCCCTTTTGCCTTATGCCGGCTGTGTCTATAAGAAGGTATTTCTTTTTATAGTATGAACAGACAGAATCAACAGCATCCCGCGTGGTGCCGGGCGCCGGGCTTACGATCATTCTGTCCTTGCCCAGAATTGAATTTACAAGCGTTGATTTTCCGACATTCGGCCTTCCGACAACAGCAATTTTAGGGTAAGTGACTTTTTCTTTGCTTACAGGCGGCAGAAGGGATACGACTTTATCCATAAGTTCGCTAAACTCATATCCTGTAGCTGCTGATACAGGCAGAAGCTCATCAACGCCAAGGGCATAGAAATCATAGAGCCTGTCTTCCCTGGTAGGCCCGTCTATTTTGTTCACGACCCATAATACTTTTTTGCCGGAGGCCCTGAGTGTTTTTGCAAGTTCAACATCAGCAGATGCAAGCCCCTCTTTGCCGTCAAGGAGCTGTATTATGACATCTGCCTCTGCTATGGCAAAAAGAGCCTGTTCCCTCATTTGAAGAAATATATCGTCTGCCGGTTCGGGATAGAACCCTCCTGTGTCAACTGCAATGAAGGCTTTGTCTTCCCATTCTGTTTCCAGATAGTTTCTGTCCCTTGTGACATTCGGCAGGTCTTCAACAATAGCAGCAGAAGAACCAATCATCCTGTTAAAGAGGGTGGATTTGCCTGTATTTGCCCTTCCGACTATTACAACAAAAGGTTTAGCCATAAAATCTAATTTTACACTAAAAGCAATAAAAATTACGTCTATTATCGGACAC
>CAKKPR010000238.1 GCA_919901705.1 Thermodesulfovibrionales bacterium
ACTCCTGAAGCGCGGATGGAATTTATCCGGAACTCTTTTTTAAGCAGCGCCCTGAAATTCGGGCGGACGCTGAATTCTTTGGCCGACAGGAAATCCCCTTTCTTGAAGCCCCCCGTTTCAGCCACATTCAGGTTTTTGATGGAGAAGCCGCGCAGGTCGAGCGCGGCCGCGTCCAGGCTTATTTCGCGCCCGAGATTCTTCCCGGCATACTCCACCACCAGCTTCCTTATACGGTCGGGGGTAAAATAGAACTTAAGGGCCAGGAAAGCGGCCAGGGCGGTCACCAGGGCCAGCCCCAGCGTCCAACCCAAAAATTTCAGCAGCTTCCGCATATATTTCTATTATACAAAAATGCTAAATTAGTTTTTATGAAAGCCCTGATAGTGCACCAATTCCGCAAATCGTGTAAAATCACTGCGCAGGAATGTTTTGTAGGGTCCTGCAAAGCCATCTGTCTATCTTTTGCGCAAACAAGGCCCCTGTTCCCGCCGTCAAATTCCCCAAAAAAGGGCCTCCCGCCAACGCCGCCGACCCGGTAGGTTCAACCACCGGGGACAACTGCCGCGAAACAGCACACATATTGTTATTTCGGACTACGCCGGGGCGGCCGACCAGAAGCTCCCATCATAATGCCCAGCCAAATCGTCCATAAGCAGCCGGGCCAAGGCTACCCTGGCAAATTTCTTCCACATGCCTTTAAGATTCCTCTGGAAAAAGATCGTGGTCAAGGTAAATGCCAGAAATAAAATCATCAGGGATGCAAGCATAGCGTTCGCGTTGTGTCTGTAGCAGTGGTTCAAATGCCAATGCTGCGTAAGCTCGCAAAAACCCCTCGTTTCCTCGTCCCACCGCGCATGCCCCCACTTCGCTATTAATTCACCGTCCAGATTTCCGCGCTCCTCCGGCGATATCACACACCAGAACCAATCCCTTACCGTCTGTTTGAAAACGAAATCCCCGTTTCTCCGCTTCCCCGTCAATTCTTTCTCTACCGACCGTACAACCCTGACTTCCCGGCCAAGCTGCGACCATGTGCGCAGTTCGCCCAAATCCCAAAACCGGATTTCTTCCGTCCCCACCCTCGTGATCTTGGCCGGTACGCTCTCGCACAGGCCCAGTGCGTCCCGGTATAGCTCCCGGTTCTCCTGTTTCAACACTATCACTAAATGCAGCCTATAGCGCAGCAAATCCTTTACGAACGGCGCCTGTAAATAAAATGCGTCCAGCGTAATCGCATCCAGATACCGGGGATGCCGACCTAAAAACCGCTTTAGAAGCCGCACCCCGGCTACCGCTTCCGTTTCCCCGGGGTTTAGCGCTTCGATATCCAACATAACGGCCGGCGTCACGCCGACCAACTGCAACACCACATAACGGTGGTAATACTCCGTCACATACTCATCGCCCGACAAAATCCTGCGCGAAAGGCAATGCGGGCAGGTATCCTTCTTCTGGCTTTTGTATGTCTCTATGCCGTCCAGCGCAGCGACCCAGTGGACATCCGGGAATAACCGCCTGAAAACTTTCTTTCTCTTGCACTGTTTGGCGATCGTCCATAACACCCTGCGCAACAATTTAAGATAAAGCCTGTCCAGCGAGTATGCCATCGTGTCCGCAGAGGGCTTGCGCGAACCGACCCAACGCTCCCAGCGGCCCGGGATCTTAAACTGCACCCCCAGCTGATTTAAGCTCCCGAACCGAACCGCAAAACCTCCGAATAGCCCAAGGACTACGGAGGCGGTTGGCACAGACGGGTTCTTGCGCCCATCTTTCAATTTCCGGACAAGCTTGCTGAAACCCCACACTTTATCCAGATATTTTGCCAACCGCCCCAGGCCGGGAACGGGCGGGGACGCCTTATCGCTTTTGCTTGTTGCTGAACTCATTCCAGTACTCGTCGCCTACTGTCGCCAGTAGCCCCCTCGCTTCTTTATATGCCTCCGTTTTAACTTTCATCGCTTTCACATACTCCCGGGGAACTGACTTCATCCGGGACTTCCCGTCCTTGCTTTGGCTGAGATACCAGCTTATGTGATGGTATTTTTTACCTTTTACGCACCTGCACCCGCTTTTCCCGCAAGGATGCGCCATCCGTATCCAGCTCGCGCGCAGCAGTTCCTCGTCGGAATTAAGCATTTGCCTCAACCGCGAGATCGCCCGTTTAAACCTTGCCGAAGTTGGTTTCAGTATCATATTATCCTCCTATCTTATATCTATACAAGATATAAGATAGGCATGTCAAGCATTATTTTGGGTTGAATGCGAATTTGCTGTCGGTTTTTACTGGTTCCCTGGTGTCAATGAAGAGAAGCAGGCGTTATGCCGGGCTTACGGAATTGGTGACGGGGAGGCGCCGATGTCAACCCTCTTGATTTGTGGCTCCTTAGCCGCATTGTGGGTGGCTAAAGGGTTTTCTGTGGGTGAAGTACAGGTGAATAAATGAGAACAGAGATGAGAGGCGGGAGAATTAGCCCGAATCCTGCAGTTAAGACCGGCTTTCATTGAAAAACCGGCGGATAAAATTGTGCAGGATTCCCCGCGTCAGCGGGTTGCGGACCCAGCGCTATGCGCGCCCGGTCCGCAAGGGTGTATGCCTCCCGAAGGGCGCCCGCTA
>CAKKPR010000239.1 GCA_919901705.1 Thermodesulfovibrionales bacterium
TGCCTTAATTTAATACAGGGACAAATCCGTAAGGGAAGATATACCCCTAATACTTTTTCCTCTTTTGTTCAAGCTGGATATCGAGGGACTTCATATTTTCAATAATACCTTTCATCTTCTGATTTTCCTCTTTTATCACATTATTCTCTTTTGTCAAAAGTTCTATCTTGTTTAACAGCGCCCGCCAGGTCTGAACCTCATCTGCCCGGCCCCCTTCAGGGTCAAGAGAAATATATGCCTCAAGTTCCCTAAGCGCCCTGAGATAATTAACAGCAGGGTTTCTATAGTCCAAAAAGAGCAGGGCAAGTTGAAGATGCGCCCTGGCCTGCACAGAGGTATCAGAATGCGTTTTAGCTATTTTTTCCAGCCTTGCAATCTCCTTGGGGAAATCCTTGGGTTTTAGCTTGGCGGAATATTTCATATCCTTTAGCTCTGCATCTTTGTGCAAGGGCGCAGGGGCGCACTGAGACAGCAGCAGCACGATAAAAACTAATAAAACTAATCTGGTTATACTATGCGTCCCGAACATTTTTTATCCACTTGCCCCGCCTGATTTTTTAGGGAACCTGATAACATTTTCATCAGATATTTCCTGCTGAGAATCTTTCCTGCGCTTGTCAACTACATAAAGGCTGCCGGGAATAGATTTGGCATAGTCCTTCAACTCAGCAGCCAGCTCGCCTACCTGTATAGTATTTATAAGCTTGCGATTCTGGTTTGTAACAACGCCTATTGATACTGTCATGATGGGAAAGGTCATCTCCTGCCCCTGGCGTGTCTTCCCTTCGATATACCCCTTTTTTCTGTCTTCCGGGTCATAAAAATCAGGTATCATCTTATCAAATGCATCAATAATAGCATTGCAGATTTTTTTATACCGGTCCGGCGATGAAACTACTATAAAGTCGTCTCCACCGATATGCCCGATGAAATCATCACTTATTCCGTGCTCCTCAACTGTATTTTCTATTATCCTGGCAGTGGCCTTTATTACTTCACTGCCCCTGGCATATCCATACCGGTCATTAAACACCTTAAAATTATCCAGATCAACGAGGCAAAATGCTATCAGGGCGTTGGACTCAATCCGTTTTTTTACGACATTTTCTATTGCCACGCCGCCAGGCAGCCGTGTTAAAGGGCTTGCATCTAAATTCATCTCTTCCAGCCGTTTCAGCCTTTGGGCCATCAGGCCAAAAGAATCAGACAGCTCGCCTAACTCATCCTGATTCTCTATATCCGGCGTGTAGTCAAATGTTCCTTCTGATATCTGCTTGGTTGCATATTTCAATTTACGGATCGAGCCTGAAATATTTTTGGTAATTAGTATTGCGGCGCTCAGGCCTATCAGTATGCCAAGGGCGCTTAACACTGCTGAAACCCGAAATGCCATAGTACCGATGCCTGCGGTCATAAGAGTTTTCTTCTTCTGTTCACTGCGGGCCCTGGCAGACACATCTTTGATTAAGTTAATAAGCTCTTCCTGTTTTTTCATAATCTGCGCGTCATACTTCTTTGCAGACAAAGAAGATGGAGTTCCCATATAATCAACCCCTTTAATAAAAAGGCTGTTATATTCCTTATGGAGAGAAACCATGAGGCTGACAGGCACATTCTCAATCCCCTTCAGGCTGCTGACCTGCTCGACCTGGTGATTGAACTCCTCACTCCTTCTCCAGAATAGCTCCAGCATATCAGGACTCTTAAGAAGAACATAGCGGCGGCCGTAAAGCTCCTGCGCAAGCAGGTTGTCAATCATCTTGTCAGTAGCCTCTATCAGGGGAACATCTGTTTTGATGACGCTGTTATTGATGCTGTTAATCCTCTCGAGGCTTGAAAGCGCAAAAACAGAAATCAGGACCGTTAAGATAGAGAGAGACAGGTATCCAAGGAGCATTTTTTTAGCTATATTAAGACGAAGGAAAAAAACCTTGCCCCTTCCGATTACAGAGCCATTATCCACAGTTTCTTCATGTCTCATGTCTGTATTTTAAAGTATAACAGATTTAAAATAAAAGCAGATTCCACGCCTTGCTGAGGCAGGGTTCAGCCGTGTTATAATCCATCATCAGCCGGCCAGGGGTTCACTCCCCTTCCCCGGCTTTTATGAAAAATGAATCTTAATGATTTGAATGCCCTAAAAAACCGGTTTTCCGACTACTGCAGGTCATTTTATTTTTCAGGTGCAAAGCATCAGAAAAATATAGCGCTGAAGGAAGCACATACCCATGAGGTATGTAAGAACATAGTCCTGATAGCAACAGAACAGCGCTTAAGCAAAAATGATATTATGCTGGCTGAAACTGTTGCCCTTTTCCATGATGTCGGAAGGTTTTCCCAGTATGAAAAATATAAAACATTCCGTGACAGTATCTCCGTAAATCACGGGAAACTCGGCGCAGAGATTCTGGAACAGGAAGAATTTATTAAAAACCTTTCCGAAGACGAACAGAAGATAGTTATCAACTCAGTAAAATTCCATAATGCCTTTGGCATACCGGCCCTGAAAAATCAGAAGGCGCTGCTCTTCTTAAAGTTAATACGGGATGCCGACAAATTGGATATATGGCGTGTGTTTTTTGAATATTATGAAAGCAGCGGGGATGAAAAGGCTTCAGCGGCAGCCCTTGGATTGCCTGACACTCCTGATTATTCAAAAACCGTGCTTTCCCGCATTTATAAAAAACAGCTGATATCTCTTACATCACTCAGGACCTTGAATGATTTCAGGCTGTTGCAGCTTTCATGGATATATGACCTGAATTTCAAGACTTCATTCAGGTTATTGCTGGAAAGGGACTATATAAGATTGATTTCTGCAAAGCTGCCCCGGACAGCTGAGGTCGGGGAAATCACGGTGCTATTGAAAGAATTTGCAGCTCAAAGATTAAAGGATATTTAGGAGAGCTCCGGTTTGTTCATTAACCGGAAATTGCAGGTGCCGGCCTATCTATCAAGCAGCTCTCTCAGCTTTCTTAAAAGCTCTGTTGGCGGGACCGGTTTTGCCATAATGTTTATCCCCTCTTCATGCAATCTTTCTTTATTGATAATATCGTCTGCATACCCGCTTAAAAGAAGCGCCTTGATATCAGGCCGTATTTTCTTTATCTCATCGTAGGCTTCCTTGCCGTTCTTTTTGGGCATCTTCACATCAAATAACAAAAACCCTATCCTGTCCTTATTCTCAATAAACTTATTTACCGCATCCTCTCCGTCCGTTGCCTCTATGACCTTATATCCAAATTCCTCAAGCATATCTCTTGTGACTTCTCTTACATCTGAATCATCTTCTGCGACAAGCACTGTTTCACTTCCGTGCAGCATGGCAATACCTGCCGCAGATTCTGTTTCTTCACATACTGACTCAGTCAATGGCAGATATGCCCTGAAGGTTGTACCTTTGCCTGCTTCACTGTCGCAGTTAATATAGCCATTATGCTGCCTGATTATCCCGTACGCTATGGAAAGTCCAAGCCCTGTGCCTTTGCCTACATCTTTAGTTGTAAAGAATGGCTCAAATATTCTTTCCCGCGTCTTCTCATCCATGCCCGCCCCTGTATCTGTAACAGAGACAACAGCATATAGTCCGGGCTTGCCATAATCATGGGTTTTCCTGAATTCAGAGTCCAATTCCGCCAATTCCGTTTTTATGGTTAATTTACCCCCTTCCGGCATGGCATCCCGCGCATTTGTGCACAGGTTTATTAACACCTGCTCTATCTGGCCGCTGTCAGCTATCACTGTTAAATCCTCGCCTGCAAGCATTGTATTCAGTTTTATATTCTCGCCGAGAATCAGATGCAGGAGCTTTTCCACCTTTATCACAATATCATTGAGCCGTACAGGCCTCGGCTTGATTATCTGTTTTCTGCTGAATGAAAGGAGGCCATTTGTAAGGTTAGCCGCCCTTTCCGAAGCAACAAGTATCTGAGAGACATAAGTTCTCAACGGCTCATCTTTACCCATCTTCAGCTTCAAGAGATTCCCGCAATTCATTATGGTTGTAAGAATATTGTTAAAATCATGGGCAATACCTCCGGTCAGCGTCCCGACCGTCTCCATCTTCTGTGAATGCCGGAGTTGTTCTTCGAGCAACCGGTTTTCCGCAGCTCTACCTTTTAAATCGTCGGTCATACTGTTAAATGCCATTGCAAGCTTGCCTATTTCATCCGATGACTCTACAGGCACTTTTTTAATAAACTCTCCCTTGCCGAACAAATTCACAGCCTTAGTAAGTTTGATAAGCGGCCTTAAAACTTTTTTAAGAGTAACATATATAACGAGAGCGCCCAGGAATAAAAATAATATTGCCATGCCGATGCTTTTAAAAACGATTGTTCTTATTTCTTTCCTGAGAATAGTCTTATCGAGCACGACCTTCACATAGCCTATAACATTTTCTCTCCCGGCGGAGGGGATATCATCAAAATAGAGCGCCTCCTCACTGTGCAGATACGATTCAAGAATTACGGGTGACAGGAATTCAACAGTATCCTTGCCTTCGGTTATTAAAACCTTTTTATCGCCGGGTATCGCGGCAAGCCCCGCGCCCTCATTCTCCAATTTTTGCCCCTTTTTAAGAGGGCCCTTTATTTTAGAATATAAAAGTTTATTGTCCGCATTATATATTGCCACGGCAAGGACGTTTTTCTGATTCATAATGCCCTGAACAGCATCGCTTAACATAGCCCTGTTCTCGGCAAAGACCCAGGTCCTCGTGCTGTAAGCCAGAAAACTTGAAAGCGTTTCCCCGCTTTTTATCAGGTCTTCGTTAGCTGCCTTGAAATCGTTATATGCTGAAAACAATATAAAGCCTGACGATACCATTATGATAAAAGCGCTGAAGAATATGAATATCTTAAAACTCAAACTATTTCTGGCCCTCTCAAAAAATATTTTATCGCCTTTCATAAAAAACCTCTCTTTTATATAATTAATTTTATTCATTATTACCCCTGTTAATAATTTCTTCCCTGATTCTTATCCCCATCTTCTTCGCCACTTTCTTATTGACTGAAAGAACGGTTTTCCTTGCATTTATCCTGACAGGCGTTTTAACATTTCCCTCAGCGCTCAGCTTTTTTGCAATCTCGCCCGCCTGCGCGCCCAGGTCGAACGGATCAATAGTCAGGGCTGCAACAGCTCCCATTTCCAGATATTTTTTCGAGAAAGTAAAAAGAGGCGCCTTATTCCGGAACGAAAAAAGCAGCATATAATTAATAGTCTCGGAATTTATAACAGTCGTATCAGGCAGCATCCACAATA
>CAKKPR010000240.1 GCA_919901705.1 Thermodesulfovibrionales bacterium
TTCAAACGCTATGTCCTGTTGTTTCGGGTAAAAGTTCAGGAGTATGCAGGGGCTGATATGGGAAGATACAGGAAAATACTTGTAGCTGTTGACGGCTCGGATTCAAGCAAGAATGCTTTCAGACAGGCATGCAAGATTGCCCGTCAGGATGCGAGCTGGATAACAGTTATTACAACAATCCCATTTTATCAGGACCTGTTTCAAATGCCCAGCATTCAGGAAAAGGTGAGCAAGACTCTGAGAGAAGACGGAGAAAAAGTAATCTCGGAGATTAAAAAGATCGCAAACGAAGAGGATGCTTTCATAAGGCCGATTCTCGAGGAAGGAAGTCCGGTTACCACCATTGTGGATGCCGCTGCTGAGAACAATTTTGATCTGATAGTTATGGGCCGACACGGGAAGTCCCATCTTGAAAGGGCTTTGGTTGGAAGCGTCACAGCCCGTGTAATAGGTCACAGCCGCGGAGATGTCCTTGTTATCCCAAAAGGTGCAGTTGTAGGCTGGAGTAAAATACTTATCTCTACTGATGGCTCTAAATACAGCACAGCTGCTACAGAAAAGGCAATTGACCTTGCAAAGTCCTACGGGGGACAACTTGAGGCTGTATCTGTTGTTGATGTTACAGAAGAATTCCATACCGAAGCGCCGGGCGCTGTTGAAGAGCTTGTCAGAAAGGCAAAAGGGTTTGTGGATGATGTCAGGGAAAAAGCAGGGACACACGGAATAAAAACAGAGGTCCTTGTCAGAGAAGGAGAGACATTTAAGGTTATTACAGATCTCTCAAAAGAATATAAAACTGATGTTATAGTCATGGGAAGCCATGGACGTACAGGGATGAACAGGCTCCTGATGGGGAGCGTTACTGAAAAGGTTATTGGTTATGCCCTGTGTCCTGTGCTTGTAGTTAAAGTATAACTGTTAAACTTTATTAAAAGGAGGTAAAGATGAAACGGTTACTAAAAAAAGTAGAGACTTTGATGGCGGCTGCAACATTTGCAGAGGCAGGAGAACACGAGACTGCAAGAGAGATAATGAAGGAAGAGGATAAACGGCCTGAAAAGAGAGATAAAATCAGACCATCACAAAGGCCAAGAACCGGACTCAGAGCGTAATATTTTCAAAAAAGGGTTTGTTAATACATAAAAGCCTGTGAGTGCCACGGGCTTTTATTGTTTTGTCAGAACCATATCTATCACATCTTCGATTTTATCCGCAAAGATGATTTTCATATCATTCTGAATATTTTCAGGGATATTCCCCAGTTCGCTCTTATTTCTGGAAGGCAGGATAACTGTTTTAAGTCCTGCTCTTCGGGCAGCCAGTATCTTTTCCTTGATTCCTCCAACAGGCAGCAGTCGTCCGCTTAATGTAAGCTCGGCGCTGATCGCAACATCCATTCTGGCAGGACGAGCTGTAAGCAAAGAAAGAAGGGCGAATGCAATTGTAGTGCCGGCAGAAGGGCCGTCTTTTGGTATAGCCCCGGCAGGGACATGAATGTGGATGTCATTATTTTCAAAGAAATTCTCTGATATGCCGAACTTTGATGCGTTACTCCTTATATAGCTCAGTGCGGCCTGTGCGGATTCGCGCATTACATCTCCCAGAGAACCTGTGAGAATGAGCTTCTGTTTCCCTTGCATCTTTACTGCCTCAACAGAAATAATATCTCCTCCGACCTCTGTCCATACCAGACCTGTCGTGATGCCTATTCTGTCCTTTTCTTCTGCTAACTCAAAGTAGTATTTCCTCGGTCCAAGGAATTTTTCTATAACATCCGGCGTGACAGCTATTCTCTCTACGGTCTCTTTGTGCTGCACGTAGTCTTTTGCTATTCTGCGGCATACGGCAGCGATTTCCCTTTCAAGATTTCTTATTCCTGCTTCCCGGGTATATTCCTGAATGATTTTATAGACTGCTTCATTAGTGAACTCAGGCGTGTGTTCTGAAAGCCCTGTTTCGTTAATCTGTCTCGGAATCAAGAAATGTGAGGCAATATTTGCCTTCTCTTCTTCTGTATATCCTGAAAACTGGATTAGTTCCATGCGGTCTCTGAGGGCATCAAAGATGTTGTCGGCAATATTTGCCGTTATTATAAACATGACGCTTGAAAGGTCAAACGGCATATCAAGATAGTGGTCTATAAAATTGGAATTCTGTTCAGGGTCCAGCACCTCGAGCAGGGCTGAGGCAGGATCTCCCTTGACGTCGTATCCTATCTTATCCACCTCATCAAGGATAATAACAGGATTGATTGTTCCCGCCCTCCTGATTTCCTCGATAATCCTTCCGGGCATTGCACCGGCATATGTTTTTCTGTGACCCCTTATCTCAGCCTCGTCCTTAATCCCGCCCAATGAAATCCTCGCAAATTTTCTTCCGAGCGCCCTTGCAATAGACCTCCCCAGTGATGTTTTCCCTGTTCCGGGAGGGCCTGAAAAGCAGAGTACGGAACCTTTTGTTTCCTTTCCCATGCTTTTTTTATCTATGGCCTGCGCAACCATGTCTCTTACCTCATCCAGCTTAAAAGGTTTTGCCACATAGTGGAAGGCGCCTTTTTTTATGGCCTCAACAGCGCCGTCTATCGAGGCATAACCTGTAATCATTATTACTTCGGTGTCAGGAAATCTTGTTTTTGTTGTTTCGAGAATTTCCATGCCGTCGACCTTCTCCATTTTCAAATCTGTGAGCACAACATCAAACTCGTACTGGTCCAGTTTACTGAGTGCCTCCATTCCGTTGGCTGCAGTTGAGATTTTGTAGTTTTCCTTGCTCAGAATATGAGCTAAATTTTTTCTTGCAACCTCTTCGTCGTCAACTATCAGGATACGGGGCTTTCTGCTCATCCTGAGTTTTTTTACAGCCAGATGCTCCAGGATTCTGTCCTTGATTTTATCCAGCCCGTAATGATCTTCATTCAGGATTTTTTCTACCCTGACAAGGTCCAGATTGTCGTCTGTCTTTGTGTTCCACGGCATCGAAACGAGGTATTCGATGTATGTGAGCCCTATTGTATATTCTGATGTTGCCGCGCTGATTCTGCCCAGCAGCTCAAGTTCTTTGTCGGCAATCTTTTTTGCATGGGCAGGCATATGCGCAGCCGCAATCTTTTCCCTCAGTTCTTCTATTATTGCGTCAGGCTGGCTTTCTTCTGATTTTTTAAAGAATCTCATAGAATGTATTTTAAAAGATTACCATCGTTTTATAAATAGAATAATACCACCTTTGCTGTCTGCTGGCAAACCGGCATTTTATTTTTCCATGTCAAAGGTGATAATATTAGGCTGAGATGTCCCTTAAGAAGAAAATAATTCTGAGCTTTCTTGTAAGTTCTATAATCATAGCAATCCTTGCTATTTTTTCTTACATTAATTTTGTAGAAATCAGAAAAGAGATAAGATATCTGGAACTGTCTGACACCATAAGGAGCAAATCCTTACAGCTCAGGAGGCACGAAAAGAATTTTTTCCTCTATGGGGATATCAAGGAGCTTGAAAACGTATATGATTATATAAGGCAGCTTAAAAATATCCTTACAGAGAACAGGCCCCTTTATAATTCGGGGAAACTGCTCAGCCTTGAAAATAAGGTAGGCGAATACGCACAAAGATTTAACCATATAGAACTTATTTTTTGGGAGTTTCACCGGGAATTCGATAAAGTTAAGCCGGCATATAAGCAATATTCTGTTTTTTCCCAGCTTATCGAATCAACAATCCTGGAGCGTCCGCTGGCTAATGCAGAGGTATTAGAAAAGTCATTTTTTTTAAAACCCGGCAGCCCCGTGATTGAAAGCCTTAAAAAAATAAGTACAGAGATCATTGCTCTCAGAAAAGACGGAGAAGAGATATTGACTCTCTCCAAGGATTTGGATAAATCAGCCAGGGAAAAAGTGGAAAGGGTCATAAGTTTATCGCAGACTGCCGTATTGGTTTTGATACCTTTGTTCCTTTTTGTAGGCCTGAGTACCCTGTTTTTTATCGGCCACAGCATTGTAAGGCGGCTGAAACTATTAGCAGGTGCTATTGAAAAAACAGGCAAGGGCGATTTTTCATCCCTGGTGCTTCCGGCAGAAGAGGATGAGGTTGGCGTACTAATTAATACCTTCAACAAGATGGAACAGGATTTGATTGCAAGGGATGCTGAACTTAGCAGGAAAAATGAGGAACTGCTTCAGGGCAAAAAACTTGCCTCTATAGGAACCCTTGCATCAGGAGTTGCACATGAGCTTAACAATCCCCTTAACAATATCTATCTCTCGGCACAGGTTTTATCAAAGGAGATAGACGAGGAAACATCTCCTGCAATAGTCAGGGAGACCGTTAAGGACATCTTTTCTCAAACGCTAAGGGTAAAAAGAATAGTCGGCGACCTCCTCGAATTTGCCAGAGAAAAACCGCCTGACCTCAAAAAGGTTAATATAGCAAGAGTGATAAATGATGTGCTTAAACAGATGGCTGCATCCGGAGAATTATATAATTCAAAATATGATATTAACGCTCCTGAAGAAATGGAAATCCTTGCAGACAGGCATCTCATGGAGCAGGTCTTCATTAACCTTTTCACTAATGCAGTTGATGCCATGGACCGAAGCGGATTATTGCATATCGGGATAAATGCGGCAAATACTTCTGTTCAAATTAAAGTGTCTGACACCGGCAAAGGTATCTTGCCAAAAGATATTTCAAGGGTATTTGACCCGTTTTTTACAACCAAGGAAAAGGGCACCGGCTTGGGACTTGCAATTGTTTACAGTATAATAAAAAAACATAATGGAAAAATAGAAGCGGATAGTGAACCATATAAAGGCACTACTTTTACAATAACTCTACCCGCAGTAAAGCAGTGATTAGTGACAGTGAACAGTGTCAGTTGCAGAGCATTTCTGATACTAACACTAATAACTGACACTGACACTTAAAAATGGAGGGATAATGGCTCTTAAAATTTTAGTTGCTGAAGACGAAGAAATAACATTAAAACACCTGCTCTATGCCTTGGGGAAAGAAGGCCATGCAGTTACCGGCGCAAAAAACGGCACAGATGCATTGAAGAGGATCGAAAAAGAAGAATTTGAGCTTCTCATATCCGATATAAAGATGCCGGGGATAGACGGCCTTTCGCTTCTTTCAGAGGTGAAAAATAAATATCCCGGCATGGATGTAATCATTATCACAGGCTTTGGCAGCATAGAGTCCGCAGTTGAGGCCATGAAAAAAGGCGCAACTGATTATATAACCAAACCTTTTAACCTCGATGAGCTGAACCTGAAGATAAACAGGATTCAGGAAAAAAAAAGATTAGAGAATGAGAACATCGCCCTTAAGGTTTCTCTCGGCCTTGATAAAAACCAGCCTTTCATAGCAAAAAGCAAGACAATGAGAAGGGTGATAGAGGTTGTGAAGAGCATCACCAATTCCGACTGCAATGTTCTTCTCACAGGTGAAAGCGGTGTAGGGAAAGGGCTTATTGCAAAGATTATCCATTACACCGGATTAAGAAAGCAAAAACCCTTTCTGGCCTTAAACTGCGCAGTATTTACTGAGGAGCTGCTGGCAAGTGAGCTTTTTGGCCATGAAAGAGGCGCATTCACCGGCGCTGTCACATCAAAGCAGGGACTCCTTGAGATTACTGACAAGGGGACATTATTCCTTGATGAGATAGCCGAGATGTCATCTAATCTCCAGGCAAAATTATTGAAGGTGATAGAAGACAAGGAATTCTTAAGAGTCGGCGGCACAAGGACAATAAAGGTAGATGTGAGATTCATTGCTGCGACAAACCAGAACATAACCGCCCTCGTATCGAGCGGTAAATTCAGGGAGGACCTGTATTACAGGCTGAACGTGATGGACATTCATATCCCTCCTCTGAGGGAGAGAAAAGAAGACATCGCCCCTCTCTTCAAACATTTCCTGGAAAGACATTCCAAAAAGGCAAACAAGAAGATTGAGGGATTCAGCAGAGAAGCGATGGACATGCTCATGTCATACGGTTTTCCCGGAAATGTAAGGGAACTGGAAAATATTATTGAGAGGGCGGTAATCCTTGAAAAAACACTGCGTATTAGGCCGGAGAGCCTTCCGCAGAGCATAAAATTTTTTCAGGTAGAAACCATAGACCCGAACAGGATAAAACCGATTGATGACCTGAACAGAGAGTACGCTGAGAAGGTACTTGAATTCTCAGAAGGCAACAAATCAAAAGCAGCAGAGCTTCTGGGGATTTCAAGGACAAGCCTGTGGAGGATATTGAAGAAGTAGCTTTATATACTGTGAATCAGGTAAATCATAAGGAATATCCCGATTGCAAGAATGGATATAACGAGCAGCACATCAAGAAGCAAAGACTGCTGATAAGTATCTTCATCTATCTGTTTCTCCACTTTCTTATACCTGATAAATGCAAGCACGCCCATTAAGGCCCCCAACCCCACGAGAAATATTCCAAAGATTGAAGAATATCCGCGAGGCGGAACAGCAACCTCCTTGCCCAAAAAATAGGATACCTGCTTGACAAAGATTGAAAATCTCTCAACGACAAAACCAAAGGCCATTATCCCAATGCTTGTCCTTATCCATGCAAGGAAAGTCCTTTCATTCGCCATATGCACGCGGCGGTTGCGGACTTTTGAATTACTTTCATCTCTTGAGAGTTCCGACATAGTTTCTGCCCTCTGATAAATTATACGCCATAAAAGCAAAAAATAACATTGAGCCAAGCTGTCCCTTCTCTGTTCATCACTGTTCAAGTTTGAAACAGCACTTAGGCTAATCTAATCAAAAAATTCCTTTTATTTCAACATATTTCTCTCTGGCACATATCTTGGAATTACTATCATCAAAGCTCAAAAAGGAGGCGGGGAAAATGATAGAAAAAATCTTATTTGTAACCAAAGGAGGTGAAGGTTGTGACGAAGGGTTTTCCTATGTCCTTGAACTTGCAAAGACACTTCATTCAGGGGTTGCCGTGTTGATGGTCTACAGCAAGGGGATGATGGAAACCTATGAGGATGTGATGGCTGCTGTTGCTTTTGCAGAAGCCGGACAACTTGAAACAGTAAAGGAATTGATGAATAAGCAAGCAGCAGAGATAAATGAGATTGAAAAGAAAAAGATAAAAGAACTGGATGAAAGATGCAGGGAAAATTCTCTGGAATTCATTTATCAGACAGCTGCCGGTGACTCAATAACTGCAATTAAAGATTTTCTCAAAGACAGACCCGGCATAGACATGGTTCTCCTGAGCCCTAACCTTTCAGAAAATAAGAAGGGCATAGACTTTAAAAAATTACTCAAAAACATAACAAAACCTGTCGTAACCATATCTCATGGCTATACTCCTTATCAAGGCCTGTGCAGGTGAGGTATGAGGACAGGAAAAAAGGAGGGATTGGAATGAAAACACTTGGAAGATTAATTAACAGGCTTGACACCTTAATGGCTTCTGCGGCATTTGCAGAGGAAGGAGAGTTTGATACGGCAAGGGAAATTTTGCGCGACGCAAATTCTCAGAATGAAAGAGCCACAAAAAGGGTAGACAGGGCACATACAAGGCCTGTGGTTCATAATGCAAGAAACAAATAAAACTGAAAACTAAATCTATGGAGGAAAGATGTCAGGATACAATGAAAATGTAAAGAAAAAGCCTTATGGAAAGCTGATAGTTGCGGGAATTGTCTCTATAGGGCTTTATGCAATCCTGCTCATGAAGCAGGATTTAGTGAACAGCTATTTCGCATTGGGAGGAGTTTATGCTTTTTTACCGATACTCACAGCTTTTCTCTTCTCATTCGTCCACGGTTCATTCACAGGAAATTTCTGGACAGTGCTGGGTATCGAGGCGGCAAAGAAGAAAAAGGAGGTAAAATAACATGCACGATGCAGCCCAGGCAGCAGCCAATTTTATTAATCTTGACGCTGTAAATATGGTTTATCTTTTTCTCGTAGGCTTTGTTGGCGGCCTTGTCAGCGGATTTATAGGTTCGGGCGGGGCCTTTGTAATGACCCCTGCAATGATGAGCATGGGAGTGCCGGGCCTTGTGGCAGTTGCAAGCAATATGTGCCACAAATTTCCAAAGGCGCTTATAGGCGCTATCAAACGGGCAAAATATGGGCAGGTTGATATAAAACTCGGGATAGTGCTTGGTATTTCTGCTGAAGCCGGAGTTCTCTACGGCGCGCATATACAGGAAAGCATTAAAAAGGCATTTGGAGATGCGGGTTCGAATCTTTATGTAAGCGTGGCATTTGTAGTAATCCTCGCTGTTGTCGGCGGTTTTGTGCTGATGGATGCGTGGAAGACATATAAATCAGGGACTACAAACGATGAAGAAAAGGCCACAAAAATCGCACGCTGGGTACAGTCAGTAAATATTCCCGGAACAATGGTCTATTTCAAGAGTCTTAATGCAAGGATCTCTGTTCTTTTCACAATCCCTCTTGGATTTGCAACAGGCATGCTCGCAGCAACAATCGCAGTAGGCGGTTTTATTGGTGTCCCTGCAATGATTTATGTGCTTGGCGCCCCGAGTCTTATGGCCTCAGCCTCGGAACTTGTTATAGCATTTGTTATGGGCCTTGGCGGTTCATTCAAATTCGCAATGCACGGCCTTGTTGATATCAGGCTTGCGATGATAATACTTGCAGGCTCACTCTTTGGAATCCAGCTCGGCGCAATAGGAACAACTTATGTGAAACCTTTTATAATAAAGGTTGTTATGGGAGTAATAATGGTAATAGTGCTCTTCAGCCGCGGACTGATGGTCCCTGTTTATCTTTCCCAGTTAGGTCTTATACAAACTTTAGGCGAAGGCACTGTAAAGGTATTAAAGAGCACAAGTTTTGCAATTATGATATTTGCTTTGGCATTAGGAGCATTCATAGTCCTTCGCGCAATGTGGCAGGGACGTAAGGCAGAGCGTGAACTGACAACAAAAGAAGCTTTAGTCAGGTAAAGAACGTGGGAAGATATAAAAAAATACTTGTAGCATTCGACGGCTCTGAATCGAGCAGGAATGCCCTTTTGCAGGCATTTAGGCTGGCAAACGATGAAGAATGCTGGATAACCGTTGCTACAGTGGTGCCGGCATATGACGGAGACCTTGACCTTACAGGAGTGACCGATATACATGCGGCATTAAGGCGTACCGGGGAGGAAATCCTTTCCAGGGCAAATGGAATAGCAAAAAAAGAGAACGCCCTTATAAAAACTGTACTTGAAGAGGGAGAAAGCTCTGAGAGGCTCGTTGCCCTTGCTGAGTCTGAAAACTGCGGGATTATTGTTATGGGAAGGCGCGGGACATCCCGTTTTGAAAGGTCACTCATCGGCAGTGTTGCTGCAAGAGTGATTGGACATTCCGGTAAAGATGTGCTTGTGGTTCCTTCGGATACAGTAATCGGCTGGAAGAATATCCTGTTGGCTACAGACGGCTCAAAATACAGCCATGTTGCAACAGACAAGGCAATAGACTTTGCAAAATCATATGGCGGAGAACTGATGGCCATATCTATTGTTGATGTCCCCGCTGAATTTTATGCCGAGGCGCCTAAGGCAGTAGAAGACATGACTCACAAAGCAAAAGAATTTGTTGCAGATGTTAAGAAAAAGGCAGAGGCCTCCGGCATCACAGCAACAAAATTTGTTGGCGAAGGCGATGCCTATAAGGTAATTACAGACCTTGCAAAGAAAGAAAAGGCTGATGTTATTTTCATGGGAAGCCAGGGACGCACAGGCCTGAAAAAACTTCTTATGGGAAGCGTAACTGAAAAGGTTATCGGTTATGCATCATGCCCTGTGCTTGTGGTTAAGGTATAACTGTTAAACTTTATTAAAAGGAGGTAAAGATGAAACGGTTACTAAAAAAAGTAGAGACTTTGATGGCGGCTGCAACATTTGCAGAGGCAGGAGATCACGAGACGGCAAGAGAGATAATGAAGGAAGAAAAACGCAGCGATAAGAGAGATGCTGCAAGGCCGACTCAGAGGCCGAGGCCCGGACTCAGGGCCTCGTAAAGAAGAAATTGGTTTTGTAATAAAAAGGCCCCTGTTTTAGAAAGGGGCTTTTTCATTGTTTAGAATCTTTCCGTTGCCTGGAGCTGATTTATGCTAAAACATGGTTTTGTGCGTATTGTATTGCAACTTCGTAGGCAATAGCTGAGTGGTCAGCGGAAGGGCTGTTGCCTTCACAGCTGAGTTCTCCTTTTGTTGCCTCCCTGTGGTTTCTGACCATTGCGGTTATAACCTGAGTCAGATCGAATCCGCCATCAGCGCAGTCCTTGCTCAAACAGTCTACCCTGAACAAAGCATAACTGCTGGGAAAGAAATTTACGGTACGCGGGAGAGATTTTTGTATCCCCTTCTGATTGTACATCATGCTAATGACGATGCTTGTAACCTCAGGGAACTGTTTAGCCATAAAGCCCGCATCAACTCTTCGTTGCAGTCTTTCTGCCCTTGCCACATTCTTTCTGCTGTTCATGCTGTTGTTCATGTTCCTCCCAAATGAGAAGGCCCCCTCAACGCGAGGGAGCCTTTCCTATCTAACTACAGTTTAACTACATTGATTGCCTTGGGGCCTTTTGGGCCCTTTTCAATATCAAAGCTGACCTTGTCACCTTCGGCAAGGGTCTTAAATCCATTGCCCTGGATTGACGTATGGTGTACAAAAGCTTCGCTTCCGTCATCATTCGTAATAAAACCAAAACCCTTGGATTCGTTGAACCACTTCACTGTTCCATTTGCCATTTTTTTACCTCCTTTTTTATGAACTGAAATTTCAGAAGGCATCAATAAAAAAAGGCCGCAAAGTCAAAAGTCTTTGTGGCCTTGTGTAATCGCAAAAACTTCTAAAATTCTAGCTTTAGGATAGCATGTCCCCAAACAGTTAGTCAAGGAAAATCCAGGGGGATGTTAAATTCTCAGCTGCCGGAGCGTTTTGGCCTGTAGCCCATCTTCTCGAACTCTGCCATTAGTGTACCGCAATGGTCGCCCTGGATTTCAAGCGAGGCGTCCTTGATTGTGCCGCCTGTGCCGAGTCTTGTCTTAAGTTGTTTGAGGAGATTCTCTTTTTTTCTGTCCGGTATCCGCAGGCCTTCGATGATTGTGACGGATTTTCCGCCCCTGTGTTTCCGATCAAGCCGGATAATCACTTGCTGCTCCATGGGACGCACGGCTGTCCGGATAGGTTTTTCAGCAGGCTTTTCCTTCCGTGGAATTGGCTGTTCCGTTGAATAAACTAATTTTGACTTTTCTCCCGGCATGGTTAATTTTAGCACAGGGGTTGCGCTTAATCGCTGTTTTTACGTATTGTAAACTAACTTATCTGTTTGAGGAAATATAGCATGAGAAAACCATTGCCGAAGAAAACAAGTGTTTCGCCTTACATTACGCCTGAGGGGCAGAAACGTTTACAAGAGGAGCTGTCATATCTCTGGAAGGTGAAACGGCCGCAGGTTACTAAGGCTGTTTCAGAAGCTGCTGCTATGGGCGACCGTTCTGAAAACGCAGAGTATATCTACGGTAAAAAGCAGTTAAGGGAGATTGATGCCCGTATACATTTTCTTAAAAAAAGATTGGGCGAGCTGATTGTAGTGGACAGGACACCTGATGATACTTCAAAGGTATTTTTTGGCGCATGGGTTGAAATTGAGGATACTGAAGGGAATGTGCAGAAATATCGCATTGTCGGTCCTGATGAAAGTGATGCAGGGAAGAATTTTATCAGCATTGATTCCCCTGTGGCAAAGGCATTGTTGCGTAGCACAGAAGGTGACGAGGTTGTTGTCAGCAGGCCTAACGGTAAAGCTTCTTTTGTTGTAACATCAATCCATTATTAGTTTTAAGATTTTTAAATTTTATAACCCTGTAAACCCCGCAGAAGGACGAAAGTCTTCTAACGGGGTAAAAAGTCTAAAAGCGCCTTAAAGCCCGAGGGCCTGCGTCAGCCTTTTCTTCTGTTTTTCGATTGCCCTTTGCCCGTGCTCTATCGCTGTTACAAGCTCTTTTTTGGCCTTGTCTGACAGGTCCATCGCCTGTTCAATGACATCTTCAGTCTTTTCCTTTAAATTATCAGCGAACCCATGCACATCCTCAATGGTCTCCTCGATTAAATCAACCGCGTTATTTTTTATGCGGCGTGCTGTCTTTGAGATATCCTTCCTGGTCTCTCTGCCTGACCTGGGTGCATATAGAAGGGCAATAGCAGCCCCTATTACCCCGCCCAGCAAAAAAGCTCCGCCAATCTTTGTCGCATTGTCTTTCATAACGTCCTCCCTGTTGTAAAAAACATTTCCTGTTAGATTAAGCCTATCACATACAAAGATAATGTCAAGAAGCCCAGAAGGTAAAAAGTGCTATAGTTACAAAGTCCATGGCAGTCAGGTAAAATAAATTTCTTACAGGAGGCAATGGAATATCTTGCGGCCCGGCCCGCCTGTATTCTTGTCGGCTCTTCAATAATGAAGCGTGAGCTTGTAATGGCTGAGGACTGGCCGGCAATTACGAGGATTGCAAAGAAATTCGTTGAGAAAATAAATGAATATGTTTAAAGTTTGCTTGTTAAGCCCAAGAAGATTTTTATCGAAGGCAGGAGAAGTTGATATGAAGAGAAAGGGCGCAGTTAAGTAAAAGCATCTAATGTTTTTTTAAAAACATAAAAAATCTGGTATAATGACAAAAATTAGTAAGGAGGTATACCATCGAGCCTATTTCATTATTAACCGTAGGATACGAAGGAAGAGACATAAAAGAATTTATTAATAGGCTCCTGAACAAAAAAGTACAAACCCTTATTGACGTAAGGGAAATACCCGCCAGCAGGAAAACAGGATTTTCAAAAACTAAACTTTCAGAACACCTTGAGGAAGCAGGCATAAAATATATCCATATAAAAGAACTGGGGAGTCCGAAAATATTGCGGGAAGAGCTACATGAAAATAATGACTATGGCTATTTCTTCACAAAGTATTCTGCATATATACAAACCAAATTAGATATCGTTAAAAAATTATACGAAGATACCATAATGCATGAGACAAGCTGTATTATGTGTTTTGAAAGAGATCAGGCCAAATGCCATAGGAAAATAGTCGCTGAAAAAGTAAAAGAAATCGACGGTAATGGCCTTATAATAACCCATATATAGCCCAGATATGGCATTAGAGACAAAACAAGTTCTCGTTACTGTTAAAGCTTATCCGAATCCAAGCAAAAAATATGAAGAAACAGTTTGTGTCGCTGGCATAGACCTTAAATCAAATAAGTGGATACGTTTATATCCGATACCTTTCAGAGACCTGGACGATGATAAAAAATTCAAAAAATATAGCATAATCGAATTGAAGGCCGAAAAAGCGCCTGCCGATACGAGGCCGGAAAGTTATAAAGTTGATAGTGGAAGCATTGAAATTTTGGAGCACTATAACACAGTAAAAGATAAGAACTGGGCTCTTAGGAAAAAAATAGTTCTGCCCACCGTATCAAGCTCCTTATGCAGCATACTGGAAGAAAACAAAATTAATGGAAAATCATTGGGCATGTTCAAGCCGCAAAATATTCAGTTCGTTTATAAAAAAGCAAAACCGGAAAAAGATGAGGAGCGTGATAAATATTATGCCCAACTCGATTTCGATAAAAAACCAAAGAAGGCAATAGAAGATGTTCCGTTTGATTTCAGATATGCATTTTTTTGTGCTGGGCGCTCAGATTGCCCAGGCCATAACTTGCCTATAATTGACTGGGAAATTTTTCAGTCGTTTAGGAAATGGAGATGGAAATATAAAGATGAAAATACTTTATTAGAAAAGATTTCTGAAAGATGGCTCAATAGCATGTGTTCTGAGAAGACCGATACTTATTTTTATGTAGGGAATATGCAAAGGTTCAGAGATAATTTTATGGTTCTTGGTGTTTTCTATCCGCCTAAAATATAAAGGTGCTTTTATAAAACCATCTTTCGCGCTTTCGCGCTATTGGCTGCTTCTTGCCATGAATTTTGATAGTTAAGCTCTCGGAAGATTTGCAGGGGCAAGGGTTTTGTGGGACTTTCACGCCCTTGTCTTTTGTTCGTTCACGAACTGAGTCGCTAAGGCGGAGAATTAAGTTGGTGTCACTGGAAATGCTACGCTTGTTTTAGGTAGCACTATTTTCGCAAGACGATAGGCAGCACATAATTTCTCTCTGAGAGTATATCTGACGGATTAGTATTTTCAAGTACGCCCATATGGCATAAAAAAGCAATGAATTGTCGTAACTGTTCAGTATCATTAAAACGCAGTATTTTTTCTAACTCTTTAAACTGAAATTTAAATTTTGCGCTACTTTTTGCTCGTAAAGAACTAAAAAATTGTTTCCAAAGATTGGGAATATTCAGATAAAACGAATCCAATAATCCTTCGCGGAACTGATCGTAAGAAAATGAAATGCAACGTTTTGTTACTAACGGATACTCATTGCGTTCATCAAGCGCTACAACTTTAACATCTGGATTGTCTTTATAATAATTTCTTGTACATTCCAGACATTTTTCAATAAACATTATCACTATTCGTGGAGTTAATAATCTTTTGCTTAAACATAAATGCGAGCTACAAAATTCCAAAAAATCGCAATCTTCATTTTTCCCAGCGCTTGTTCGGTGTTTAATTACTCTTGGGAATATTGAAGTGATTATCTCTTTATTGATTTCATCCGAAAAATTAGTATGTCTTCCATGTCTGGCATCATCTTTTCTGAATTTACCAACAAGACGGTTTATTAGTTTTTTCAAATGCTTATTTTCTAAAAAAAAGACTCTAAAAATAAACTTTTTAAATTTGCTGTCTATTTTATTTTTGCTCTTTCTTTCGATTTCTAAAGCCGACAATTCGTCCAAATAAAGTTTTTCCTTATCGATTCGTAATTCTATATAACCCAAATTAAAGATATCTAAATAATTTAATATTACTCTTTGGGCAATTAATTGCCTAATGTCGCTATCATTCCAAAGTAAATTAATTTTTCTGCTCAAAACTTTTTCGGCACCTAAAGATTCAAAATCGAGCCTATCAAACAAATCTGATCTCAAAAAAAGCTTTAATTTAATATTTCCATAACAAATATAACTCCTTTCACATTCAAGCAATCCCTGTATAAACAGCTTTTGATATACGTATGCTTCTTTTACAACAAATTCGTCGAGATTATCTAATAAAACAAAAAACCGAACTTTGTTTGATTCAAGAAAGGAGTTTGTATCTTTTTTGCAAGCCTCAAGATTAAAATTAACACCCTTTTGATTTTCACTGGCTACTGAAGAATCTCCTGATTCTAAGGATAACTGAGGGGTTACTGTAGGCCCCACATACGATTGTGCAAACTTCAGGCCGCCGGTAAGTTTTAGCCTACTCATCATCTCTTTAATCGATTTTTCTTGACCTTCATATCCAAGCATAATTTTGAAGTGCTTAAGGTACCCCTTGAGCACTTCTGACAGATTAGAAAATTCTTCCTCAATTTTTATTAGTATCCTGAATAAAATATAGATTTCCCAGAAATATCTACATTTGACCGTTTCATCTTTTATAGGTGTGTCAAATAATTCAAAGACTCTGCCTTTGATTTCGACATAATCTAAGCTTTCATCTATAGCAAGTATGATGTCCCTACAGTTTTTCTTCTTTATAAATTTGAGCTTACCCTTTGATACTAATTTAAAAATGGTAGTTTTCCCTGTGCCCCTGGAGCCAACTATCAAGCTCTTTTTGCCCTTAAGGAATTCTGTTACTGGGTGAATCATACAGATTCCAAGAGTACGATCTAACAGGCTATCACTTTCCGGTTCAACATCGCCCATTGTAAAACTCTCTAATTTTCCAAGAGGAAACTGCTTAGGCAGATTTGTAATCATAATACTCCTCTCTAATACTGATACAACATAAAAGAAATGCTGTACGTTGTCAACCTGATTTTGCCTTGAATGAACAGCATTTGATAATTTATAGGAACTTAAACCTACATCGACACAAAATCCAAAAGACTTGGCCTATCTTCAAACCGCCTTTTCTTCCGCCTGTCCAGCCTTCTTTTTTTGCCATAATTTTCAAAAGTATTTTATAAGGTTTAAAGACATATAATCAAGGCAAATAAGTTCACTCCACGAAAACCTTGGCGCATACAGCTTCCCTTGAAATTAATAAATTGTGTATAATTCAATATCCTCTTTGTGTGGCGTCACATGAATGGGGCAATATTTTTGGAGGTTATTAATATATGTTTCGCGCCAAGATTAAAGTTTTAGATTGCACTGTCCGTGACGGCGGGTTGATAAACAAGTGGCAGTTCAGTGATGATTTTGTAAGGAAGATTTTTATGGCCCTTTCACGCGCCGGCGTTGACTATATGGAGATCGGATATAAATCCTCCGAGAAATATTTTTCCAGGGGTGAACATGGCGCCTGGAAATTCTGCACAGAAGACGATCTGAAAAAAATCGTAGGGAACTTTGATACCAAAATGAAACTTTCGGCTATGGCTGACATAGGCCGGATTGATTTTGACGATATACCTTCCAAAAAAGACAGCGCGCTTGACATGATAAGGGTAGCCTGTTATGCCCATGAGGTGGACAAGGGAATAAATCTTGCGCATCACTGTATGGAAAAGGGCTATGAGGTGACAATAAACCTAATGGCGGTTTCCAAGGTTTTGGAAAAAGACCTTGATGAAGCGCTTGAGGACCTTGCCAAAAGCCAGGTGCAGGTTATTTATCTTGTAGACAGTTTCGGTGCCATGTATTCAGAGCAGATTCATTTTCTTGCAAAAAAATACTTTAAGGCGCTGCCAGGAAAGGAGCTCGGCATGCATGCCCACAATAACCAGCAGCTGGCCTTTGCCAATTCAATAGAGGCAATTATTGCCGGGATAAACTGTATAGATGCAACTTTGTACGGCATGGGCAGGGGGGCAGGCAATTGTCCTCTTGAACTGCTGCTTAATTTCCTTAAGAACCCGAAATTCGATATAAGGCCGATACTTGAGATAATACAGGAGTCATTAATTCCCATGAAAGAAGAAGTTGAGTGGGGCTATCACATTCCCTATATGATTACCGGCATTCTGAATGAACATCCGAGAAGCGGGATGAAGATGATGGCATCAAAAAAGTTGCCCAACCTAAAGCAATTTTATGAAGATCTTCGTGACGGCACACCGCTGGATTAAGAAATCCCCGGGTGCCAAAGGGCAAAATGACCCCATTATCGTAATCTGGTTCCGCACTTTCTGCACATACGCCTGTGTATATCTTTGCCAAGATATTTTTTACATGAAGGGCATCTCCAGTTTAAGGCTGTAAAACCGATAAACGCAGAGATAATCACAACCTGCAATCCAAAGAGAGTACCCTTTGAGAATTCTCCGAAACGATCAGGGCGTTTATAAATCACCGCAAGAAGCAACACCAGAAAAAGTGTTATCGCTATAGCGAGTATTTGCCGGCTCTGGCGTACTTCAAAATCCTGCCTTGTCTGTTTATCGTCTTTTTTCTGCATTATCACAATTTCCCCTTTGCCTGGAAATAACGATAGCCAATAATTGGTTCAATATTATAACGCCGCAAACTGCACTTTTTCAAAATTCCCGGATTCCCCTGAAGGTTAAGCAGATATCTTTTTTACACGCCCTACTTCTCCGCTTTCCAGGCGGACTTTAATCCCGTGCGGATGTACAGCTGAATTGGTCAAGATATCTTTTACAATTCCCTCTGTCAGCTTTCCTGTCTGCTGGTCCTTCTTCAATACAATCGAAACACGTACTCCTCGGTTTATATCAGAACGTTTTGTTCTATCCATGAATTGTTCTCCACTCAGTTATTTTTTCTGCTGCCTTCGTACAGCTCATACTCAAGGAGCCTGCATTCAATCGCACCGTTAAAAAACTGGATTCTTTGCTTTGCTCTCAGGCCGACCTTTTTTGCCAGGTCAGGATTTCCGGTAAAGATATATCCTGTATATCCTTTGCACTTCTGCTTAAATAAATTCCCGATTCCCTTGTATACATTCTCAAGCTCTTTAATCATTCCCATCCTTTCTCCATATTCCGGGTTGAGTATTACAATCCCTTTGCCTTCAGGAACCGTGGTTTCGGCATAATCGCACACATCAAATTCGATCAGACGCTCCACGCCGGCAGTAGCAGCATTTTTCTTTGCCGCCTCTACTGCCTCCTTGTTGATATCAGTTGCAATAATCCTGCAATCCATGGTCTTTTTTGCCTCTTTTTTTGCTCTTGTACGCAGCTCATCCCAGAGTGATTCATTAAACCCTTTTAAATGCATGAAACCATAATTATTCCGCAAAAGACCGGGTGCCCTGTTGAGTCCGATTAATGCCGCCTCAATTGCCAGTGTTCCGCTTCCGCACATCGGATTGATAAAATTACTGCTGCTGTTCCATCCCGTTGCCAGGATAACGGCAGCTGCAAGGGTCTCCTGCATGGGCGCTGTCACAAGGAGCTTTCTGTAGCCGCGTTTAGACAGGGATTCACCTGAAGTATCAAAATAAACAGAACAATCCTCGTTTTTCCAGTAGAGATTAACAACAGTCCTGTTTTTATCAGGGCCTGAATCAGGACGCCTGCCGCACTTCTTATTTATCCTGTCGACAATAGCATCTTTGCTTTTTACATTTGCATAACGTGAGTCCCTGATGCTCGGATTATCAACGCTTGAGGTTACACAGACATAACCATCTTCAGCTATATAATCCTCCCATGGTATATCTGACAACGAGCGATAGAGCGCCTCGGCCTCGCGCGCAATGAATTCCTTTATGAGAAAGAGCACGCGGTGTCCTGTGCGGAGATGGAGGTTCAGCCTCAGGGTATCGTCAATAGTCCCCTCTGTTGCTATGCCTGCAATTGTTTCTGACAGCACAGGGAAGCCGAGCTGAAGGATCTCTTCCTTCAAAAAAGGCGTTATTCCCTTTGCGCAGGTAATCAGTATCCTGCTTTTTTTCATATCCTTATTCTCTTTCGTAATTATTCAGCTACTCGCTATCGGGAATACGTTACTTTCTTTTTTTATCCGATGCATCTTTCCGGGCTGAGAGTGTGATGAAAAAATTCTCAGGTTCTAAATCAGGATTTTTCTCAAGCTCCTCAACAAAGGCATTGATAGCCTTTCGCATGAAGGCTGAGAAGTTTATGCCCCTTGGTAATGCATGGATCCTCTGACGCGTGTCTTCGTCAATTGTCGCTGTGTATTTTGCCATAACTGCTCCTTATCTTATGAATGATGAGACTCCGGATGTCCGGCAGTCGTTAGAGTTCTTCAAACAAATACCGCTTAACCCGTGTCACAAAAGGCGGCATCAAGGGGCCTTGCCGCTGCTGTTTCAGAAATCATCCCTTTCCGACGGGCCTGAGAATCGCGCTTTCGACCCTGTTTCTTCCACTGTTTTTGGCATTATATAAAGCTCTGTCAGCAAGCTCTATTAACTCTTTGTGCTCGCCATTCATATCCTCTCCGTCAAAATATCCTATGCCGGCGCTGATAGTAATCCTGATACCTTCAAAGCTCTTGTCTTCTGTTGTCTTCCGCAACCTTTCAGCTACATTCAGGGCATTTTTATAAGAGATATAAGGCAGTATAACAGCAAATTCCTCTCCCCCGTATCTGGCTGCTACGTCACTTAATCTGGTGCCGTCTTTCAATATCTGTGCAATTCCGCG